>JBDTCQ010000206.1:0-12878 GCA_039923515.1 Dokdonella sp. | reverse complement strand
GGCGGTCCGCGCGATGGTGCGCTGTTGCGCTTTTCGATCGGCAATGCGCTGATGGCGGAAGGCGACACGGCCGAGGCCGTATCAGAGTTTCGTACCGCCATCGAATTTGATCCGCATTATTCCGCGGCCTGGAAAATGCTCGGTACGGTGCTGGCGCAATGCGGACAGGTGGATGCCGCGATCGAAACCTGGGAGCAGGGCGCTACGGTGGCCAATCAGCGCGGTGACATCCAGGCGGCCAAGGAAATGCTGGTTTTTCAGCGTCGCCTGGAAAAGCAGCGGGGATCATGATCGGCCAGCGCGGGTTACTTGTCCTCGTCGTTGTGCTGGCGCTGGGCGGAGCCGGTCATTGGTGGCTGCATCGGCCCATCGCGCACGCCGCCGGAGTGCTCGTCGATGCCGAGCCGCAACAGCGCGAGGCGACCCGCCATGCGCCGATCACGCATGGCGATTTTCAATTGACGCCGCTGGCCGATTACGACATCGAGGCGCGCGTGCTTTCGCGCGAAGACTATTCGATCGATGGAGGCAGCAGCCTGTCGCCGACCGATCTCGCCGTGGGCTGGAAGCGCATGTCCGACACGGCCGTGATCGAGCAGCTCGACATCAGCCAGTCGGTTCGCTTCTTCACGTATCGCTGGGCCAGTGCGCCGCCGATCCCGCTGGCTGAAATTGAGCGATCCTCAGCCAACATGCACATGATCCCGGCTGATGCCGGCGTTGGTCGCGATCTCGCTCGGATCCGCCCCGGCGCAATCGTGCGCATGCACGGTCAACTGGTTGAAGCGAAACGCAGCGACGGATTCCAGTGGCGCAGCTCGTTGACGCGCACCGACACCGGTGCCGGTGCCTGCGAGCTGTTCCTGGTGGATTCGATCGAGCGCCCCTGATCTGCGGCCAATCCTGAACGACGGGCCTCGTTTCGCGGCATCGATTCGGGCACAGTGCTTGCAAGCGGCTTCCGCGAGGATGCTTTCGCCGCAGTGGATTTCAACCAGGGGCAAACAGTGACACAAAGCGGAACAGACACGCTTCGGCTGGGTGAGCACAAGCCTGTTGCGGCGGACGAGTTTTCAATTGGTCCCTACCGGATCCTCGGCCTGCTCGGCGAAGGCGGCATGGGACGTGTGTATCTGGCCCAGCAAATCCATCCGCAACGTCAGGTCGCGCTCAAGGTCGTGCGTGGATTGTCCACCGCCGTGGTCGATCGCATGCGGCGTGAAATCGAAGTGCTGGCCCAGCTCGAACATCCCGGTATTGCGCGTCTGTATGCCGCTGGCGAGTCGCGCATCGATGATGTCGAGGTGCCATGGCTGGCGCTTGAGTATGTGCGGGGTGTCGATCTCGTTCGTCACGCGCAGGACAAGAATCTTGATCTGGCCGCGCGCCTTCGACTCCTGATCGAGGTCGGGCGTGCGGTGCACTACGCACATGAGCGCGGCGTCATCCATCGTGATCTCAAACCCGGGAATATCCTTGTCGATGACGAGGGCCATCCCAAGGTGCTCGATTTCGGCATCGCTCGCCTGCGCGAAGATGGCGCCCAAGGCTTGACCCAGGATGGTCAGGTGCTCGGCACCCTGCCGTACATGAGTTCTGAACAACTGGCTGGTGATAGCAGCCGCATTGATGCGCGCAGCGATGTCTATTCGCTCGGTGTGCTTGCCTACGAACTGATCGCAGGGCGCCTGCCGCATCCGCGACTGAACACTTCGACCATCTTCGAGGCGCTCGATATCCTGCGCCACGAAACGCCGCCGCGACTGGCAACGATCAGTCCGGCAACGCGCGGTGATCTTGACACCGTGATCATGAAGTCGCTCGCCAGCGAACGCGAGCAGCGTTATGCAACTGCGGCCGAATGGGCCGATGATCTGCAACGCATCATCGAGCACCGGCCGATTCTGGCGCGACCGTTGACCCGCCTGTATCGGGCAACGCGCTTCGTGCGCCGGCACCGGCTGCTTACCGCGGCGATGGCCAGCATCGTGCTGATCCTCACTATCGCCAGCATAGTTTCTCTGCGCTACGCGCTGGCCGAACAGCACGCCCGCGCTGAAGCCGATCAACGTGCACGGGAATCCACAGCGGTCAGTGCATTCCTGGAGCGCATGCTCGCTTCGGCTGATCCCGAGCTGTCAGCCGGACGCAAGCTCACCGTTGATGAAGTGGTCGACCAGGCCGAGCGCGATATGCAGCGTCTTGATGCTGAGCCCGGCGTGCAGCGTGCCGTAGCAACAACGCTCTCTCACACGCGCCGTGCCCTCGGAGAATACGAGGCCGCACTGGCACTCAACCAGCGCGCATTCAGGCTGGGTCAGACAACCGGGGCTTCCGCGCAACAACAGGCGAACCTCCTGCATCTCCGAGCCACCCTGTACACCGATCTGGGCCAGTTCGAAAAGGCAGTTGCGACCCTGGAAGAATCGCGCGCTGCCTTGCCGATGCCGCCGTTGGCTACGCGCCTGAGCCTTGATCTGACGGCCGCACGAATCGACGATGAAGCCGGCCGTTCCGAACTGGGCGAGCAGAAATATCGCGCGGTCCTCGCTGCGGCCGAGACAATCGACAAGACTGAGCTGAAGGCGAATGCCGAACTGCGTACAACAATCGAAATCGCTCGCAGTAATCTGTCCGGCGTGCTGCGTGATCGCGGCGCGCTCGATGAATCGGAGCAACTCACGCGCAAGGTGCTCGAGGGGCGCATCGAGGAGCTTGGCGAGCGCGCACCGCTGACCCTTGCCAGCCGCAACAAGCTGGCTCTCGTGCTGGGCGCGCGTGGTGACAACGAGCACGCTGAAAAAGAAGCTGCCGAAGCACTGCGCCTGCAGCGCGAAGTACTCGGCAACAATCACGCCAGCACGCTGACCACAATGCAGAACTTGGCCAATATCCTGATGGCACTCAAGCAGTATGACGAGGCCGAGGCGTTGACCCGCGAATCGCTGAAGGGCATGGAAGCGCAATTCGGTGATGACTACGCGCAGACCCTGGCCTCGATGAACACGCTGGCCTATCTGCTTGAGGAGCGCGGCAAGGTTGACGAGGCCGAAGCGGCCTATCGGCGCATCATCGAGATCCAGACCCGCGGTGGGGTTGAGCATCCGACCACGCTGGCGCCGCGCAACAATCTGGCCATGTTGTTGATGAAGGCCGGGCGCTTCGAGCCTGCCCGTGCCGAATTCGCCGCATTGTTGAAGCATTCGCGGGCCACCGTCGGTGACGATCATGCAATGACAGCCATCTTCATGAGCAACGAAGGCTGGTGCCTGAGTCGCATGGGTCGCACTGCCGAGGCACGCGCTGAGCTGGAAGATGCGCATCAGCGCCTGCTTGGGATTTTCGGCGCCGACCATTTGCGCACCAAGGCAGCCGCCGAACGACTGGTCGAGGTCTATCGCAAGCTTGGTGAAAACGCGAAAGCCGATGCGCTGATGCCCACACCCAGCGCATGAGCCTGTTCGCTGCCGCGGTGGCTATCGTCTGCGGATTGCTAGCAATCATCCTTATTGCGCAGTTGCGCAAGCTTCGTCACCAGCTTGCCGCTGAGCGCCGCGCGGCCGCGAGTCGGCTTGCCGAACGCGAGTCGCTGGTACATGCGCAGGCCACCCTGGCCGAGCGCGAGCGCATTTACGGTGACTTGCATGACGACATCGGCGCGCGCCTGCTCGGGATGATCCATTCCGCCGAATCACCCGAACAAGCAGATCGCGCGCGCGCCGTGTTGCAGGATCTGCGCGATGTGGTCACGCGCTCGCGCGGCACGCCCGGTTCGCTGTCCGATACGCTGGCCGAGATTCGTGGCGAGACCTCGCAACGACTCGCCGCCGCTGGCGTTGCTCTCACCTGGGAAATCAACGACAGCTTGCCCGATCCCGAACTCGATACCGCACGCGCCTTGCATCTGCATCGGATCGTGCGTGAAGCCATCAGCAACGTGATCCGGCATGCTCGCGCCAGCCATGTGCGCGTGCGCATGAAAGCCATCGGTGGAAAGCTCTGCCTGGATCTGACCGATGATGGCGGGGGAACCGATCCTGCGCCGACATCGAAAGGCCGCGGTCTCGACAACATGCGTGAACGCGCTGCAGAACTTGAGGGCGATATCGACTGGAAGCCCGGCACCCAAGGCGGCACCAAGGTGTTGCTGACGATGCCGCTCAGTGAATCGACATGACCGAGTTCGAGCGCGCGCTGGTTGTCGATGATCTGGAAAGCAGCCGTGATTGGTTGTCGCGTGCGCTGACCCAGGCGTTTCCGGGGATCGAGATTGCGCTCGCCGCGTCGCTCGCCGAAGCGCAGCTGCATGTCGATGCCGCACCGCCGCTGGCCCTGATCGACCTCGGTCTGCCCGATGGTTCCGGCATTCGTCTGATCGAGAAGCTGCATCCGCAAGGCACGCTGTGCATCGTCGCCACCGTGTTTGATGACGATGCGCATTTGTTCCCCGCGCTCCACGCAGGCGCACAAGGTTATGTGCTCAAGGATCAACCCACCGAGAGCCTTGCCGAGATGTTGACCGGAATTGCCTCCGGCCAACCGCCCTTGTCGCCGTCAATTGCGCGTCGTCTGCTGCGCCATTTCCAGCCAGTCGCGCCGGATGCCAGCGAGCCCGCATTGACCGCACGCGAAACGGATGTGCTGCGTCTGATCGCGAAAGGTCACACGGTTGTCGAAGTCGCCGGCCTGCTCGGTCTGTCGCGGCATACGGCGGCGGGCTATCTCAAGGATGTCTACCGCAAGCTCAGTGTCAGTTCACGCGCCGAAGCCACGCTCGTCGCAACTCGGCGTGGACTGGTCGGCACGGACGGTTGATCAATCGAGTGCGGCAGGAATCTGTTCCGGGCGATTTGGCAAGCCGAGTTCCTCGAACGCATCACAGAAGATGCCATCCATGCCGTATTGCAAGGCGCACGGGGCATAGGTCGGGATCTCGTGCCAGAAACAGTTGATCTGATTCGGATCACTGGCGCACGCGGCGAGCAGGGTCGTGTTGGCCGGATTAGAGGTGTCGATAGCGCCGATCATGGGCACGGGTCCGGGTCTCTCGGTCAGGGTCGGATCGAGATGGACGCCAAAGCTCACATGGCCATTTGTTGCCGGACCCATGGGCCCACCCTGACAAGTCAGCAACTGGCCGTTGGCAAGCGTGCCGCTCGTCGTGCAGGTCAGCGAAGGAATGGCCGAATAGGTTTGGGTAAAGGCAAAACCGCGCGGCAACTTGATCTGCACCGCGGTGTTTGCCGCCACGCCATCACCGATATTGCGGAAGTTGACCACGACCGGGCCGTTGTCCTGACCGATGGTGAAATAGGCGGATGAGTGCTGTACGTCGGGGTCGGTGAAGCGCAAATAAGCCGCACTCGGCGGACGCGTATTCAAGGCGAGACGCCCACAGCCGCGCTGCGCCGGATTGGCTTCGCAGGTTGTCGGCGGCGCGACCACGTCATTGCCGATGGCTGCATGGATGTAGAACGGACCAGGTACCGGAATATCCGGCGCGAAATCGGTGCGGATCGAGGCGAAGCCAACTTGACCCGATCCCATATAGGGCACGGTGCAAGTCAACAGTTGCCCATCGGCCTCCATCGCTGCTGAGCAGGCCCAGGCCGGGATGCCCGAGGTGAATCCGCTGTAGGTGATGCCAAGTGGAAATTTGACCTTGAGGATGGCCGGCGTATTGCTCGGCCCGAATCCGGTATTGCGCATGTAGATTGGAATGATGTTCGACAGCGAGCCTGCCTCAATCTCGCATTGACAGTCCCACACGGGAAAGGAATTGCCCGCACCCCAGCCGACAATTTCGATCTTCGATTCCTGCACGACGGGATCAACTGTCGCGCAACCACTGGTGCTCGGCGACGGCGCACAAATGAGCACAGGAGGTAGCGGTGCTTGCGCACTGCTGATGGTGGTCGTGATTTCCACTCGTTCCAGCGGCATGGCGTAGTCGGTGTACGCCATGACCGAAAGGTAGCTCATGTTGTAGTTGGTGTCGGTAAGGGTTGTGGTTTTAGTGCAGGTCAATTCGCGCGAATCCGGCCCGCTGACTGTGCAGCTCCAGCCACCGCCATTGGCGCCGATGAACCGCATCCCTTGCGGCAGGCTGGAGTGCGCCGTGAACATCCCCGAATAGACGATGCCGTCGCCGACATTTTCCTTGCGCACCTGTACGCCGAAACTGAACTCGGTGCCGTTGTAGGCCGTCGGCATCTGCACATCGAGTCGCAAGGGGCCCGCGTTGGCCAGAGAGGAAACGCTGGCGAGCAGGACGAACAGGAAGAATCGGTTGAACGTTTCTTGGACGTGCATGGCGACGGTTTCCGCAAAATTTGTCTCACGGTACCGACAATCGGCTGCGGCGGTAACCCCGCAAACAGGGGGTATCAGGTTTGCGTCTGTGCTTGCCTTTTTGTGCGATCGAGATCCTGAGTCACAAGCTCGGTGTGCTCACCAAGGCTCGGTGAACGTTGCGACAAGGCGAGTTCGGCATCCGAGAAGCGAATCGGTGTGCGCACGCCGGGCAGGGTAGCATCGGGGTGGCCTGCATCGAGTTCCAGCCGCATCTGTCGATGGCGTACCTGTGGATCGTCGAACACCTCGGCGATGCTGTTGATCGGTCCGGCGGGAACGCCACAGGCTTCAAGTTGGGCGAGCACGCAATTGCGCTCACGAATGTGCAGGGCATCAGCGATGAGGGTGACCAGCTCGTCGCGATGCTGGACGCGCGCGGCGTTGCTGGCAAAGCGCGGGTCGGACGCCAGTGCGGGCAGATCGAGCAGGCTGCAGAGCTTGTCAAACTGCAGATCGTTGCCAACGGCCAGCATGATGTGGCCATCGCGAACGGCAAACACTTGATACGGCACGATGTTTGGATGGGCATTGCCGAGCCGCGTCGGCACCTTGCCGGAAACCAGGTAGTTGAGGTTCTGGTTGGCCAGCAGCGCGACCATCGTATCCAGCAGGGCGATGTCAACCTGCTGACCGCGTCCAGTGCGTTCGCGCATGGCCAGCGCGGCCTGGATTGCGATCACGCCATACAGTCCCGCGCACAGATCGCCAATCGCCACGCCGACTTTCTGCGGTGGGCCATCCGCTTCGCCGGTGATGCTCATCAAGCCCCCCATGGCCTGGATCATCGCGTCGTAGCCGGCGCGTTTCGCGTAAGGGCCGTCTTGACCAAAGCCGGTGACCGAGCAATAAACAAGGCGCGGGTTGAGCGCGCTGAGTGAGGCGTAGTCGAGACCGTATTTCGCCAGCCCGCCAACCTTGAAATTCTCGATCAACACATCGGCATCGGCGACCAGATTGCGCACGAGTGCGACGTCTTCCGCGCTGCGCAGGTCGGCAATCACCGAGCGCTTGCCACGATTGCAACTGTGGAAATACGCTGCATCCCCGTCGTTGCCGTCCGCATCGCGCACGAACGGCGGGCCCCAGCGTCGTGTGTCATCACCTTGTGGTGCTTCGACCTTGATCACCTCGGCACCGAGATCAGCCAGGGTCTGGCCAATCCACGGGCCGGCCAGGATCCGCGCAAGTTCGATGACTTTGAGACCGGCCAGTGGTGTTTTCAGGTTTTCCATGACGCATCCCGAGTAGCAATGAGAGTCATCGTAGCGACCCGGGCCACATGCTGCACTCATCGATCTGGCTCCATGGTGCGCAAGAATCTGGCTCTATGAGAGGTTCGACCGTACTCGCAAGATGAGCACTGATACGGAGGTGTGATGATGACCAGTAATGCCAGTTTGCTGCAGCGTCGCAGTGCTGCGCTCCCACGCGGTCTGGGTACCGCCATGCCGGTGTTTGCGGCGCGCGCGCGCAATTCCGAGTTGTGGGATGTCGAGGGCCGGCGCTTCATTGATTTCGCGGCAGGTATCGCCGTGCTCAATGTCGGCCATTGCCATCCGCGCGTGATCGCCGCCGCGCATGCGCAGCTTGATCAGTTCACCCACACGGCATTCCAGGTCGCCGCATACGAATCGTATGTCGCGCTCGCCGAGCGCTTGAACGCGCTGGCCCCGATCAAGGGCGAGGCCAAGACAATCCTGTTTTCAACCGGCGCCGAGGCAGTCGAGAACGCGATCAAGATCGCGCGCAAGGCGACCGGTCGCTCAGCCGTCATCGCGTTTTCGGGTGGCTTCCATGGACGCAGCTTCATGGCCATGGCGCTGACTGGCAAGACCGCTCCGTACAAGCGCGGGTTCGGGCCGATGCCTGCGGGGGTTTTCCATGCGCCGTTTCCAGTGGCCCATCAAGGTGTTGAGGTTGAACACAGCCTCAAGGCGCTGGAGCAGATCTTCAAGGTCGATGTCGCCGCTGACGAGGTCGCTGCCATCCTCATCGAGCCGGTGCAGGGCGAGGGTGGCTTCCACGCCGCGCCAGCGGAGTTGCTGAAGGCCTTGCGCAAAATCTGTGATGAGCACGCCATCGTCTTGATTGCCGATGAAGTGCAAACCGGCTTCGCACGCACCGGCAAGTTGTTCGGCATCGAGCACTCGGCTGTCCAGCCGGATCTGATCACGGTGGCGAAATCACTGGCCGGCGGATTCCCGCTTTCGGGCGTGATTGGTCGCGCCGAGTTGATGGATGCCGTCGATCCGGGCGGTCTCGGCGGTACCTATGCCGGATCGCCGCTGGCGTGTGCGGCGGCCCTGGCCGTGCTCGATGTGATCGAAGACGAAGGTTTGAGCACGCGTGCGCAGACACTCGGCGAATCGGTTACCGGGCAACTTCACACTTTTGCCAAGCGCGAGGATCTGCGGCCGATCGGACATATCCGCGCACTCGGCTCGATGATTGCATTCGATCTGCTCAGCGCGCGCGGCAGCAACGAGGTCGACCCGGCTGCGACGCAGGCCGTCATGAAGAAAGCCCACGCACTCGGGCTGATCCTGCTTGGTTGCGGCGCCTACGGTGAGGCGATCCGTCTCCTGTTTCCATTGACCATCGAGGACGCGGTGTTGGCGGAAGGCATGGCCTTGCTTGAGCAGGCGTTGGCTTCCGGCTGAGTGTGGTTGCGGTCAATCTGCGTGGAACACACTGCTATGCTTCGGTCATTCCGATGAACCCCGCGAGCAGGCGCGATCCACGCAGCATGGATGATCTGAACATCGTCCTCGACCCGGCCAGTCGCCTGAGTCTGCAACACCAGCTTCGACAGAAGCTGATCGATGCGATCCATCGCGGCGTGCTGCGCCCCGGCCGTCGGCTGCCATCTTCGCGCAGCTTGGCTGATCGCATGGGTGTGTCGCGCAATACGGTCAGTCTGGCCTATGACGCCTTGCTTGCGGATGGCCATATCGTCAGCCGTGCGCGCAGCGGTATTTTTGTGGCGAGCGATGTGCCGAGCGTGCGTATCGCCTCGGGGCCGCGTGGCAGCGGTGAAGATGGTCCACTGTCGGCGCGCTTGCCGGCGGCACCGGATGATCGCGGCTTCCGCTGTCCGGGCAATTGGCACCAGTACCCCTTTCCCTTTATCGACGGTTGCGTCGATTCGATCCTGATGCCGAACACCGAGTGGCGCGAGGCCTTGCGTCTGGCTTCCTCGCGGCATGAGATCGACACGATCAGTCGCCGCTCCAACGGCAGCGATGATGCGACGCTGATCGACGAGGTGCGCGGCAAGGTGTTGCCGATGCGCGGGATTGATGCGGATGCCGCTGAGGTGCTGATGACGCTGTCGGCGCGGAATGCCCTGCAACTGATCGGCAGCCTGCTGATCGTGCGCGGTACGCCGGTCGTGCTTGAAGCGCCCGTCGATGCCGAGTTCGAGCGCCGCATGCGTGATCGCCAGGCCAATCTGTCGATGCTCGATGACTACGATGGAAAGCCGTTGCCGCATTTGGCCGTCGTGGTCACCAGTGCCCGGCACAGTTTCGCCACCGATTCGCAACGATCACGTGCGCTGCTGGCCCGACTTGCCGAGGCGGATGCGGTGCTCATCGAGCATGACATGCCGCCCGGCGCGCGCGACGGCAGCCATGTGCCGCCGGCCCTGCGCGCGATGGATGAGGAGGGTCGGGTGGTCTATGTCGGCACGCTCGCACCGGCAATCTCCTGCGGCGAGGCGCCCGGCATCATTGTCAGCGAAGCGGCCTTCATCGAGCGCCTGCGCCAGTTGCGGCGCATCCAGGGAACTCCGCTACCGGCCTTGCTGCAACGCGCCTGGGCCTACTTCATTGGTCTTGGCCACTATTCCGCGGGACTCGTGCGCAGCGGCCGCGTGCTCGAATTGCGCAGGATGGCTCTGCGTGATGCGCTCAACCATTATCTGCATCAGCGCGTCAGTATCGAGACCCTGCCCGGTGCCAGCGCGTACTGGGTCAGTCTTCCGGAAAATCTCGACACGCGCGAGTTTGCTCATGCGGCGGCATCGATCGGTGTCCTGGTCGAGCCAGCTCGTCTTGATGGAGGTCGTGAAGTGTTGTGCATGGGCGTCACCGGCATCGATGAAGCGCGCATCCGCGATGGCGTGAAGAATCTTTCACGTTTGATCCGTGGTGACTTGGCCGCAACCCCGCGTCACCTCGATGATGAATCGATTGCGCCATTGCGCGGCGCCGATTTGCGCAAGGCGATGGCTGGCGCGACCCTGTTATACAACACCGTGTATGGCGAACCAGCCACCCTCGTCGTGCATGCCAACGGCGACCTGACCGGTGCGGCGGGCTATGCCGGCGAAGACTGCGATTCCGGCCGCTGGTGGATTGAGGACGATCACTGGCATCGGCAATGGCAGCGTTGGGCCTATGCCGAGGTGTCGGCTTATCGCATGGTGATCGATGGTGACCAGTTGCGCATTTACGGCGAGGACGGTTTGCTCGCCGACACGGCCGTAATCACCCGCCAGGCACGCCGGGGCAGCAAGCTGAAGGGCTGAACCGGCGACGGTGTTGAAAATTCATCTGGCCCCATACCCACCGTGCAACTGGCTCTAATGTTGGCGCTGCGGGGGCGCTACCGTCAAGATCTGGAAAACTCTGACGGGGCTTGCCTTGACCGATCCATCCACGCTTGCGGCAACCAGCAATCGCTCAAGCAGTTTCGGCGTCGCCGGACTGCAAACCGCCTATTCGCCCGGCGACAACATCGACCAACTTCTTGCCGAGATCGCCTCGGTGGCGAAGCGCTTCCCCTGGGTCAGCATGGTCGTTGCCGGCGAGTTGTGTGGCTTTGGCGCAAACCGCGAGTTTGCCGAATGCATGCCGGGTGACACCGAAGCGCGACTGTGTCGCGCCGCTGCCGAACACACGTTGTGGATCATTCCGGGCTCGCTCTACGAAAAGCGGGATGGGGTCATTTTCAACACGATGCCGGTGATCAATCCGCAAGGCGAGGTGATCGCACGCTACCGCAAGATCTTCCCGTTCTATCCGTATGAGCGTGGCATCGAGCCGGGCAACGAGTTCGTTGTTTTTGATGTCCCCGACGTCGGTCGTTTCGGTCTCTCGATCTGTTACGACATGTGGTTTCCGGAAACCACGCGCTCACTGGTCAGCCTCGGTGCGGAAGTCATCCTGCATCCGACCATGACCAACACGATCGACCGCGACATCGAGATCTCGATCGCGCGGGCGAGCGCAGTGACCAACCAGTGTTACTTCGTCGACATCAATGTCGCCGGCAATCTTGGCGTTGGCCAGTCGGTGATCTGCGGACCCGGCGGCGAAGTGATCTACCAGGCCGGTGTCGGTCGCGAAATCATCGCGTTCGAGGTTGACTTCACCTACCTGCGTCGCTGCCGTGAGCGTGGTTGGCACGGGCTTGGCCAGCCACTGAAAAGCTTTCGTGACAACCGCGTGGTTTATCCGGCCTATGCCGCTGCACGCGCGCCGTCGAAGTCACTCGAAGGACTCGGCTCGCTCGATCTGCCGAAACGTCTCTGAATCCGCACCATCGACCTGTCATCACATGCATCACAACGGGAAATCGTCAGCATGACAACGCAACGCAACCGCACTGTCGCCGCGCATCGGCGCGACACTCGCCATACCCTTCTCGCGGTGGCCATCGCGACCGCGTTGATCGCGCCGGCGCTGGTGTTTGCACAGGATGCCAGCAGCAAAAGCAACGACAAGGACACCACTGAGCTGACTCCGATCACGGTAACCGCGCAGGGTCGTGAGGAAAACATCCTCAACGTGCCCTACAACATCAGCGCCGTTTCTGGTGACACCATCGAATCGTCGAACATCCTCGATACCGCGGAACTGTTGCGCAGCGTTCCCGGCATCGGCGTCATCGACCGCGGGGCGCGCAACTCCAGTGTCGTCAGCGGCATCCGTATCCGCGGCCTCAACGTCGACAGTTCCGCGCTTGGCGACTACGCGGTGACAGCCGCATCAACCGTTGCGACCTATGTCGACAACACCCCGTTGTTCGCGAACTTCCTGCTTTCAGATCTCGATCGCGTCGAAGTGCTGCGTGGCCCGCAGGGCACTTTGTACGGATCCGGAGCGCTCGGTGGCGCAGTGCGCTTCATCATGCGCGCACCCGAACTCGACGCCTTCAGCGGCCGCGTCAGCCTGAGCGGATCGAGCGTAATGCACTCCGATGGCATCGGTGGATCCGGCTCGGCAACGCTGAATATTCCGTTGGCCGATACCCTCGCCTTGCGCCTGAACACGACGATCAACGATTTCCCGGGCGTTACCGATTACCGCCAAGTCTACGTGCTTAATGACCAGGGTACGCCGGTTGCTCCGTCCGGCATCCTCGACACCGATGCGTCTTACCGAAGCAAGAAGGATGCGGATTTCGTCAAGCAATCCTACGGCCGCGCGTCGCTGCTTTGGCGGCCGAGCGATTCCTTCGACATGACCCTGAGCTACATGGCCCAGGCCGACCGCTTCGGTGGACGCCGTGGTACCTCA
>JBDTCQ010000205.1:0-4390 GCA_039923515.1 Dokdonella sp. | reverse complement strand
CCTTGACCCTCGACACCGAGCGGGTTGCGCCGCTTTTGCTGGATGTCGCACGTGCGGCCGGCTTGGTCGATGGCTTTGCATTGAGTTTGTGCACTTCGCGCGCGAGTTCTTCAACGCGGTGGGTCAGCGATTTCAATTCCGCACTGCCGGGTACGCCCAAATGATTCAGCGCCCGTGACACGCGGGTTTCGAAGACCTTTTCGAGCTTGTCCCAGGTTTCCTGGCTACGTTCCTTGACCTGTCCTACGGCGGCTTCGACTGCGCCGCGTGCTTCTTCAGCCTTGCCCGCCGTCATCTTGCGGGTCTTCTGCTCCAGCGAGACACCTTCCCGAACCAGTGCTTCGAACAAACGCGTGCCTTCGTCCTGGGCCTTGGCAAAGGCACCGAGACCGGCCAGCCAGATGTGCTGGGCAGATTCGACGATCGACTTGCCGCCGGCGCGCGCTGCCGGCTTGCTTGCCGCAGGGGTGGCTTTGGATTTCAGCTTCGGCTTGGGCTTGGACATTGCAGGTTCCTTCGATGGTCGGGCGCAGGCTGGCCCGGATGAGGCTCTATTCTAGCGGTAGCCGATAGAGCAAGTAGTCGATGAGCGAGGGGTGATCAGGAATGCGCCGATCACGCTTTGGCGGGTGTCTTCTCGCGGTTATTCTTCGTCGGTTTGCCACGTTTGCGAGCAGGCCGCTCCTGTTCCAGTGCTCGGTCGAGATCATCGAGTGCGCGGTGCAGTCGCGAGGTCGCCTCGGAACGCCTTGAAGGTTTTCGATCAAGACCTCCAAGCAGGGTGCGCCCAGGGTCGTCGAGTACGTTGTCGCGCAAGCTAAGACCATGCCGCTCAAATAGCGGCCCGAGCGCTTTGCGGTGTGTGCGCAAGTCATTCAAGGTCGATTGATAGGCGTGCTCGGCGAGGTTTCGACGGTTCGCAAAACTGAAAACATTGGTGAAGAACATATCGGTGTCATGAGTGTCGGGCTCGATCAGGAGCAGATCGGACCCCGTGTATTTGCGTTCGTACTTGGGCATGCTCGCCTGCATGCGCGACTGCAGTAAGGTACGGAACATCTGAGATAGCACGACCGGCAACCCGCCCTCGATCAGGCTGCTTGGCGAACCCTTGCCAAGTGCGGTCGCGTGAGCAGTATCGATCGGAACCAGTGGGTTGATTGCGAGCACGAGGTCGGCACCTGCATCCATCGCTACCGACGCATGCACGGTATGCCGCAAAGCGCCGTCGACATGATATTTGCCGTTGATCAGTACCGGTGGATAAAGGCCGGGCAGGGCCGAGCTGGCCTCGATCGCACGTGAAATGGGTACATCGTCGTAGCCGGGCGTGCCGAAGCGGATGGCCTGCCCGCTGTCGAGTTCCACCGCGACAATCACGAGCTTGCGCTTCAGTTCGCGAAAATCGTTGCTGCGGCCATGCGCCGTGAATGCCTTGCGCAGAAAGCGTTCAATCGCTTCGTTGTCGAACAAGCCGAGAGGAAGGATGCTGCCGAGCTTGAGCAGGCCGTCGCTGAAGCGCAGGTCAAACGGATGTTTGGCGAATTCTGCGAGTCCCGTCAGCAGCAAGCGCGGCACACCCGAAAGTCGGTGCAGGTATTCCCAGATTGCCGGGCGGACGAAATTTTCGGGCTTGAAGGTGAACTGGTCGGAATCGTTGCTGACGAAGATCCGGCAAAGCTCCGTGGTGGTCAGCCGGTTCGCCAGACTTGCCGCCACATACGCTCCCGAGCTGATGCCGACATAGACGTCGAGCGCGTTCATGTCGAGGCCTTCGATGGCGTCATCAAGGGCGCGCATGGCGCCGATCTCGAAAATCCCACCAATCGGTCCTCCACCAGCGACGGCGAGGCCGATTTTCGAGCGTGTCGATTTTCTGACCGGCTTGTGTGCCGCCTTGATGACAAGCATCAGGTGATCTGCTCGTCGAGATGCCGATTGATCTCGCTTTCAATCATCGGTTTCATCATGCCCATGACAAAGCCGAGCTTGGCGTAGACATGTACCTCGCCTTTTTCCAATGCAATGTGTCCGTCGACTCCGCTGCGCGAAAAGGCGAGCGTATTGCCCTCCCAATCGAACGTGAGATCAAACTCCTTGGCCATCGACTTGATCAGCTTGTTTACCGCCTTGCGCGCTTCGGCAATTGAAAGATGGTGTTTGCGCCGAATATCGATCTGCGCCATGCGTAGTCTCCGGTTCCGCCAACACGGATGCGTTGCGCGGCTGGCCCTATGATGCATCAGGATTTGATGTTGCAGAAGACTTGGTCGCGCATCCGTTGAACCCTGGATCGATGCCGCCATGTGACATCCACACCGCTGGTTCGCAGCGATCGCCACCCACACACACATCCTGCAGTGCTCCCGCGACGAATAGAACTGGCCGAGCAATCCGCCGGTGCAAAGCAAACGGGCAGGTGTCAGGCTTGCTTCATCCTGCTAAAGTGCCAGCACCTTGCCAGCGCGTGTGCCGATGCGTCTAAGTTTTTCCAACGGAGAACATAAGGATGTGCTCGTCGACGCCGGCGTCACCGGTATTGGCGCCGCGCAGGACAATGCAATCAGGCTCGAATCCGTCGGCGTCCAGCCTTGGCATGCTCGAATTGTCATCGACAAGCGTGGGATGATCCTCGAAGTGCTTGACCCGCAGGCACGCACCCATATCAACGCACGTCCGATTGTCGAGAAGGCTCTGCTCAGGCTCGGTGACGTGATCAGTTTCGATTCGGTTGCAGTGAAACTCAAGCCCGACAGCGACCAGTGGATAGATACCCGCGTGCCACCCGAAGCGACTGGCGGAACCGCCAGCGAGATCTCGCGCGTGGTGCTTCGTGGTGTTTCCGGGACCCATTACGGCAAGACGATCAAAGTGGGTGAGCGACTGGCCATTGGCAATGGCAGCCTCGGGCTGGATCTTGACGAGCCGCACATGTGCGAGCGTCATGCCTCGATCGATACGACCGATGAAGCGATTTACTTTCGGGATACAGGGTCGGCCGAGGGTACCGAAATCAACGGCGTTCTGGTCAAGACCGCAGTGTTGCACCCCGGTGACCAGATCAATTTTGGTCGCAATCGATTTGTCCTTGAAGCACCTGGCTATCCAATGCGCGGCCAGAGCATGCCGACTCCGGCCAACCAGGCTCCGGCGATCACGCAGACGCTCGATGCCATCCAGATTGATTATCCGTTGCCGGTTGCACCGGTTGTCGAGGACAGTGGCTCGGGCATCTGGTGGCTGATTGCGGCGGCGGCGCTGATCGGACTGGGCATCGCCGGGCTGATCTGGTTCGGCAATTACTGAACCCCCTTGGAGGGCTCGGATGTAGGGAATTGCGGGTCAGCTTTCCTGGAACTTGCTGAGAACCCCGGAATGCCCGAGCAGATCGGAGCCCGCTACGAGAACCCCGCCACACGATGTTCGACCCAACGGAATCATCAGTCGCCTCGCGAATACTGGAATCGGTTTCGGCGGCCAAGGCCACTTGATCAGGGTTGCGTTGAACCCGACGCATGGCACAAGGGGGTGGCTAACGGCGAGCCACACGATTTCCCACGCCGCACTTCCTTACTCACCACTCTCGTTCCATCTTGCCGCTTGCGGACATGCTGCAATGCGACATATCGTTGCTTTCCAGCATCGGCGACGTAGTGCTTCGGTGCTTTTCCCATAATCGATGATGCGCGGGAGCTGCTCGTGACGCGTGCTTACAATTTCAGTGCTGGCCCGGCGGCGCTGCCGGAAGAGGTCTTGATCCAGGCCCGCGATGAAATGCTCGAGTGGGGCAGCGCGCGTGCCTCGGTCATGGAGATCAGCCATCGAGGCCGCGACTTCATGGGCCTGGCCGCCGAGTCCGAGCAGGATCTGCGCGAGCTGATGGGGATTCCGCCAAACTACCGCGTGCTCTTCCTGCAAGGCGGCGCAACCCAGCATTTCGCACAGATCCCGATGAATTTCGCGCGGCCCAATCAAGTTGCCGACTACATAGTCACCGGCGCCTGGGGTGAAAAAGCGGTCAGGGAAGCAAAGCCTTATGTGCAAACGCGGATCAGTGCGAGTTCACTGGATTCCGGTTACACGCGGATTCCGCCGCGTGCGGAGTGGAACCTGGATGCGAACGCGGCGTATGTGCACTTCACGTCCAACGAGACGATCCATGGGGTCGAATTCCAGGAAGTTCCGGATGTCGGCGATGTCGCGCTGATCGCCGACATGTCCTCGGACATTCTTTCTCGGCCTGTCGATGTTTCGAAGTTCGCTCTGATCTACGCTGGTGCGCAGAAGAATATTGGTACCTCAGGGCTGGTTGTCCTGATAGTTCGCGACGATTTGCTGGAACGTTGCCCGGACAACATTGCGCGGATCTTCAACTACGCCGAACACGCCG
>JBDTCQ010000204.1:0-3831 GCA_039923515.1 Dokdonella sp. | reverse complement strand
CACCGCGTGTTGATCGGTCAGATACTGGTACTGGGAGTCGATGTCGATGTCGCGGAAGCGGTTGGTGCTGGCGGCGTCGCTGGTGTCGAGCGGATTGTCATAAACCTCAGCAGCCATGCCGGAGGTTCCAATCATGAGATTGTGGGCGCCCCAGGTCCTGGTCAGTGCCAGTCGCCAGTAGGGATTGTTGCCGCGCAGTCGGGTCTTGTCGGCATCGGCCACGCCGGCACTCATGAACGAGGCCACGCCGGTTGCCGAACGATAGTTGCCCACCTCGATGTACAGCATCTGGTTCCACAGGGCATAGGCGCTGAGCCCGGCGAGATTTCCTCCGGCGGCAAACCCCGGATACGGCGCATTGCCATCGATGAAGCTGCTGCTGGTCGGGCTCGGCACCGGCACGTACTGCATCCACGCGGCAGCCGAGTTCCACGGGTCGGCGATGGACGGGTTGTTGTTGGCCGAGATGCCCCAGATCACGCTCTTGCTGCCCGTGCTGAACTGATTGGCATAGCGGACATCGATGTTGTCGGCGGCGGTATGTCCATGGAAGTCACCGTTGTCCGACTGACCGGCGTAGTTGTCATAGGTGATCTGCGCGATCGCGCCGATCCTGTCGGTTATCTTGCCGCCGAGGAACAAGCTGGCGCTGGCGAAGATCGGATCGCCGTTCTTCTGGAAATCCGCTCTCGGATCATCGCTCTTTGTGGTATTTGCGACGTGCGAGACGCTGGCTACGGCCATGGCCGAAACGGGCACAGTGCGGTTGCCAAGCGTGTAGCCAGTCAATTTGAAGACGCGCCCGAACGGCGTCAGCTCGGGAAACTGTCCGCCGGCATGGCAGGCGGCGCATGGCTGTGCGGTCTGTCGGGCAAACACCGGCAGGGCGTCGGCGACGCCAGGATCGAGAACAGCCATGACGATCAGCGCAAAAGCGAACAGGTGAAACAATGCCAACTCTATGCGCCGGAGCAACCCACGTGCATGGGTTGGCGGGCGCGATGGGGAGTCCACGGTTGTTCTCCGGATGAAGGGACTGGGCTGGCCCGATGCTGGCTTGACGGAATCCGGGCCAAAGCCATTGAGCGCCTGATTCGCTGAATGCCGATTGATCCGTACCAAGCGAACTGGCCCCCGCGCCGGCAGTCCCGATTGTCCGAGCGGCCACTCGATTGCTGGAGCCGCTTGAGTCTGCTCGTATTCGTGTGAGCGACCGCATACGACCCGCAGGGAAAAGGGTGTCGCGATACGCCATCGTATTCAGCGCTATCGAGATTGGCTCCGGGGTCGGTTGACCTGGATCAAGACGACCAAACCCATGTCACGGCAGCATGCAGACATGTCAGCTCCCACCCTCATCCATCCGCAACTTTCGCGTGCACCGATATTCGATGCGGGTCTGATTGCGCGCTACGACGTCAACGGGCCGCGCTACACCTCGTATCCGACGGCACCACAATTCCATGAGCGCTTCGGCGAGGTCGACTTGCGCAGGATCGCCCAGGCCTCGAACGAAGATCCAATCCCGCGCGCCTTGTCGATCTATGTACATATCCCTTTTTGCCTAAGCCCGTGCTTCTACTGCGGCTGCACGCGCATCATCACGCGCGACCGCACCCGCGCCGACGAGTACCTCGGTCGGCTGATCCGCGAGATCGAGCTGACCGCGCCGCTGTTCGACAAGGATCGCACCGTCAGCCAGGTCCACCTCGGCGGTGGCACGCCGAATTTTCTCGATGCGACGCAGATGGAGCGCCTGCTCGCTGCGCTGAAAGCCGGCTTCAACCTGTCCGATGATCCGGATCGCGAATTCGGCATCGAGGTCGATCCGCGCTATTGCGATGCTGCCACCGTGCGCATGCTCGCCGATGTCGGCTTCAACCGGATCTCGCTCGGCATCCAGGATTTCGATGCCGATGTCCAGCTTGCGGTCAATCGCGTGCAGAGTGTCGAGCAAACCCGCGAAGTCATTGAAGCGGCGCGCGAACATGGCTTTCGCTCGATCAGCGTCGACTTGATTCACGGTCTGCCCAAGCAGACTACGCAGAAGTTCGCACGCACGCTTGAGCAGGTCATCGCGCTGAAGCCTGATCGGATCGCGACCTATTCCTACGCGCACATGCCCGAGCGCTTCCGCGCGCAGAACCAGATCGTCGCAGCCGATCTTCCGGATGCGGCAACGCGCCTCGCCCTGATCGGGCAGACCGTGGCGACCCTTAATGCCGCCGGTTATCGCTACATCGGTCTCGACCATTTCGCCCTGCCCAATGACGATCTGTCGCGAGCCCAGCGGGCAGGCACGATGCAGCGCAATTTCCAGGGCTATTCAACGCACGGTGACTGCGATCTGGTCGGCCTTGGCATGAGCTCGATCGGTCACATCGGGCGCAGCTTCCACCAGAATCCGCGCAATCTGCAAGCCTACTATTGCGCGATCGACAGCGGTCATCTGCCGGTTCAGCGCGGCATGTTGCTGAATGACGATGACGTCATCCGCGCCGACGTCATCCAGCAACTCATGTGCCATGGCGAACT
Organism: Dokdonella sp.; assembly: GCA_039923515.1. Lineage (GTDB taxonomy): Bacteria > Pseudomonadota > Gammaproteobacteria > Xanthomonadales > Rhodanobacteraceae > Dokdonella. The sequence continues at coordinate 1,296 of JBDTCQ010000204.1, read as the reverse complement.
CGACATGATCGATTTCGGCCAGCATTACGGCATTGAATTCCGCAGTTATTTCGCCACCGAAATCGAGCGCCTGAAGGCCCTCGAGAAGGATGGCTTGATCGAAATCGGCGCGAATGCGTTGCAGGTCACTGCGCGCGGGCGCTTCCTGATGCGCATCGTCGCCATGTGTTTTGATGCATATCTCGGTCGACCTGCCCAAAACGGCACACCAAGCTATTCAAAAGCGCTCTGATTCGCGTTCCCGCGGAGGATTCACGGTGAAGCCGCGTGCGCGGCGTGTGACAATGGCCGCGATATGGGAACCGTCACCAACATCATCAATCTGCGCACGCTGCGCCAATCCTGTGCGGATTGCGGTTTGAGCCAGTTGTGCCTGCCCGCTTCAATTGGCGGCCATGACCTCGATCGGCTTGATCACGTGGTCAAGCAACGGCCGGCGCTTGAGCGCGGCGACATCCTGTTTCGTGAGGGAGTCAAGCAACCAGCGTTGTTCATCGTTCGTGCCGGCTCGCTGAAGACCTACGCGACCCTTCCGGAAGGCGATGTGCAGATTCTCGGATTTCATCTGCCCGGCGAACTGGTCGGACTTGATGGACTGTCCGACGGGGGTCATCGCTGCACCGCCGAAGTGCTCGAAAGAACGATTGTTTGCGAGGTTCCGTTCGAGTCGCTGACCGAGGTGGCGGCCAAGATGCCGGGCCTGCAGCAGCAACTGTTTCGCATCATGAGCCGCGAATTTTCGCGTGAGTTCGAGCATCCGGTGATGATGGGACGCAAGCAGGCCATATCGCGACTGGCGATCTTCCTGCGCAGCCTGTCCGAACGCCTGGATGGCATTGGCCACGATCCGCATGAAATCACCCTGAGCATGTCACGCCAGGAACTGGCCAACTATCTCGGGCTCGTCATCGAGACGGTCAGCCGCTTGTTCTCGCGCATGCAGACCCTCGGCGTGCTCAAGGTTGATCGACGCACGGTACGCATTCTCGATCCAGCCGCGCTGATCATGCTCGCCGAAAAGGCCGACGACGAAAGCGTTTGATGCGCTCCGTCACGGGTTCGCTGGTGCACAATCAAATGGCATCCAGCCCTGCAGCCACGGTGCATGGCCGATCAGCAATGGTGCGGCGGCGGTGAGCACGGCGCTGATAAGCAGCACGTAGCCGGCGGCATGGCGCAATCCTCGACTCGGGGACAGGCGCAGCAGGCGTGGCGCACCCCATGAGGTTGCCAGCATCGCCGGCAGGGTGCCGAGGCCGAACGCGGCCATGACCGCAGCGGAGCGAAACGGGTCCG
>JBDTCQ010000203.1:0-8101 GCA_039923515.1 Dokdonella sp. | reverse complement strand
TCGTCGCCGTGTCAGCCTGCGCCAAGGGGAAAAGATTCGTGTACACCTTGGGTGAGCGAGTTACAGTCGTCGTTTGCGAGCGTCGGACCCGGTAGGTCTGCACATTGCGCGGGTGCGCACTCGATTGGCGTCCCAGCGAACGCGCGATCCATGCCGGACCTTCGAGTTGACTGGTCGGCACGAACGAGCCATGCCGTCCGAATTCATAGCGGACGAAAAACGAGAAGCGATCCTCATCCCGGGCATCGATTCCACCGCTGTTGTTGACATGCTCGGCCAGCGCGGCGGCACCCCATCCGGACTTGCCCAGCGGCGCGTCAACACCCACTGACAAAGTGTTGGATCGCGCACCGTCACCATTCTGGATGCTCGCCCCACCATGCACACGCATCGACAGGGGCTCGAAGAAATGACTGATCTGCACGCCCACTTCGGAACTGAAGGGCTTGCTCGCAAACACGGTCTCCACCGACGTGGTTTCCGTCTGCGTGTAACTGCCGACTTCATCGGCACCGCTGATCGGCGCAGCGGTTGAATGCAAGTCGATACCGTCGGTGCGTGCGCCGCTGATCCCTCGCGCGACATACCCCTCAAGCGAAAATGCGCGTCGCTCGATACCAAAGCCGAGCGTCGCCTTGCGATCATGCTCGCCGTTCTGGTCGATGGCGAAAGAGAATCGTGCGACCGTCGCCTGATCCGGATTTTCACGGGCCTCCAGCGCGGTCATTCCCCATAGCCAGTTGTAGTCGGACTGGATGCCGCCGGCGCCGGTGCGATCCCACCAGAGTTGCTCGATGAAAGCGCGCTCATCATTGCGCGCGAACATTCCAGTCAGCCGGCCCTCACTTTCACCTTCGCTGTTGACGCCGATGGCAATGCTGCCATTGTTGCCGACGTAACTCAGCGGGATCGATGGGTCGGTAACCCTGGGGACTCCATCATCCTGCTGCGCCCATGCCTGGCCAAGCGAAAGACACGCAATGCCTGCAACGAGCAACCCATTGATACGCCCCATGCAACCCTCCCCGGTCAACGTGGCGAAAGACTTCATTCCCCAATCATAAACATGACGCGACACGTCAAACGTCGCCATCATACGCCATACAAGCCGACGCAAATCAGGGTTCAACCAAGCCACGGCTGGTCGCCACCCTGGAAGATCAAGCCATTGCCACGTCGAAACCAAATGGCGCCCATGCAACAACGCAGTCAATCCCGCTCACCGGTATCACTGGATAGGTGAACATCAAGTCATGTAAGGGCCAACGAGCTGACCAGCGCGATGCCTTTGACCTGAATTTTGCGGATGGTTTCGACTGAAACGCGTCACCGTGCAGCTTGGATACAAAAGCACGTCGTATCCGACAGGATGACTCCCATTGCCCAACCATCCTGCTCTCCGGCCGCGCGTACCAATGCGCACTTCAGATCAGTTGCGACGATCGGATTTGCCCACGAGATCCTGCCAGTTCCCGGCGAAGAACCGAGACGTCACACCGGCGTTGCAGTGTGCAGGAATAACTCCAGGACTCCGAGCATTGATGACCCAAAAAAAAGGCGTGGATATCCTCCTTTCCGCCGCGTGGCCCTCATCATCTCTCACAGATTCCATATCACAACTGACATTACTTAACAAGCTGTAAGAAGCGACAGCTATCACAGTTTCATGACTTCATCTAGCTTTTATGCGTGCCCGGGGATTCAACGAGGCGGATGGGGCGCCCAACTTGATATGACTACAGCAATCGCTGCGCGCCTGGTGTCGGGGGCAGCGCCGGGGGCACTAGCCGGCCAACAACCCGAAACGAAATCGGGTTTGCTGTTCCGGCGAACAACTTGGGGAACGACAAATGTCGAAGCTAATGGTCTTGATCAGCTCCATCACTCTGGCTATTGGCATCGCCGGATGTCATGGCGTGAAACCCATATCCTCAAAGGGAACGCTTATCGACGATTCCGACACTTGTTCGGAGACGTCTGCCGCAGAGCTTTGCAAGCCGATCAACCTGGCCGACGGATATCGCCGCGGATATTTGCGCCGAGCCGGCGTCATATCCGGTACTCGTGAGGCCTTTGGATACTCAATCATCGCGGCATCCGCTTTGGCGCTTTACTACGCCGCGTCCCCACAGCCGATGCGAGCGAACGCCACCGGCACGATGGTGGCCTCCCCCGATTACGCCCAGCGCGTTCGAAGGCTCGGTGCCTTCGGCGCAGGCCTTTACGCATACGGTCAGTGGGGCTCTCCGAAGGCTCGCGACCTGGTTTACATCGACGGTGCACGCGCGATGAGCTGCGCGGTGCTCAAGGCGTCACCCGCAATCCCGGCCATTGAGAAGAAATCAGTGATTGAAGCTCAATTGGCAACCTTGAATTCCGCCAGACGTGAGCTGCTATTGAAACTGGATTCCTATACCCCGACAGGCGATGACGCCGCCAAGGCACAGGCAATCCTCGAGGAATCATCCAACCTCGCCGACCAGGCATCCCAACTTCTGGTTGACATTACCAGCGCAGGACCCCGGTTGCGCGCTCGAATCAACTTGATTGACGTTGCCGTGCGTCGACGCCTGGTTGACGAATCTCCAACTTTCGAAAGCCTCGTTGCACTGACCGCCAGCCAGCCAGGGATCTCGCGCAGCCTGAATTCGAATCTGACGGTGCCACCCGCCGCCACGCCATCTCCTGCAGCACCACTTGGCCACAGCAAAAAAACTGCGGGGAAGCAATTTGCTGAACAAAACGCCATGAATGCATTTATCGACGCAATGCGTACATTGTACAAAGAGATTACTTATTTGAGTTCCAAATTGACCCCACTCGCCGGCGTGCGCAATGCGGTGGACAGCGTGGAGGAATGTGCCGTGGGTGGTGGCGCAAAGTTCACCATCGCACCAAGCGCCACAAACGCGACGGTTGAACTCCAAAAATCATATCAGGTGGTGGTCACCGATCCGGTCGGCCATCCCAGCGCCAGCATCGCCGGGGGACAAATCGCCGCGGTCGGCCTGAAGGCAATCGAGCTTACCGGAAAGGATCACGAGTATCGCGTCACGGTCACAGGTCTGGTGGTGACCACCAACGCGACAAAACCAATCTTGTCAATCCGCAGTGCCTCTGGAATTTCAGGGGCGGACATCAGCCTTACCGTGATGCCCAAAAATTAGATCATCACCGCGAAACACATGCGAACCCGGTTGCTGACCAAGGAGCGAAACAACGCACTGCTTGAGGTACATCTTTGCGAATTCGATATGGCATTCATCGACACCGGCGAGATAACGTCGGCAATGCATTTTTTTTAACGGGAGAGGGGTAGCGAACCCGTCAGGTTCGTTACGGGTAATCAACGCACGCAGTTCTGGAGAATCGACAATGTGTGAACTTGAAAATCAAGGCTACGAACAAGGTCCTTCAGCCTGTCGGCCGACCAATGCTGTCTTGCGCAGCATAAGAAAGGAAATCAGGAACGCGCGAGCGCTTTCTGCCGCCGACGTAAGGCTTGCGTCGCACATGGGCCTCATTTCAATGGACATGTCACATCGCACCGGTTTCAACGATGGATTGTTTTACCCACCCGGAGATTCAGATCCGGGACTCGCTCCAACCAATCATCCACTGCGCGCCGGGCGCATGCCGCGCGCAGAACCCGGTGTCGATGCGCCAGCCCGCAAGCTGCATGCAATTGCGTTGCTCGTGGATTTCCCGGATCTCAAGGGATCCCGCTTACCAACATCGTTTTCCCGAATGCTTTTTGACAAGTCCAATCCAGATTCGATGGCAAGTATCTACCTCGACATGTCCTACGGAAAACTCGATGTAAGTGGTGAGGTTGTCGGCTGGATCCGCATGCCCAAGCCCTACTCCTACTACACGAGTGGCCAAAGCGGTACCGGATCCGCCTACCCGAACAACACGCCAGGCCTCCTTTTTGATGCCCTCACCGAGTTTTGCAAGAACGATTCCTTGAAACGCTTTGACGTCGATGGAGACGGGTACGTTGACGGGATCTTCCTGATTCACGCCGGGAACGGCGCAGAAGCAGAGCCTGACCCCGCCAAACGAAAGGACATGATCTGGTCGCACAAGTGGACGTTGCCACAGCCTTTCCAGAACAAGGGGGTCCGTGTTTACGCCTACTCAACAGAGCCTGAGGATGGACGCGTCGGAGTCTTTTCGCACGAATTCGGCCATGTGCTTGGGTTGCCGGATCTCTACGACACGTCATACCGTTCCGAAGGTGTCGGCGACTGGTGCCTGATGGGTGGCGGCTCATGGGGCGGCAACGGCCTCAAGCCCACCCGTATGAGCTGTTGGTCGCTCAGCAAGCTTGGCTGGATCAAACCGAGAAAAGCAAAATCGGCGAAATACGCGCTCAGCACACTGGAAAAGGATCCGAATGCCTGCTTGTGGGCTTGGACTGGTGGGAAATCAGGTCCCGAATATTTCCTTATCGAGAATCGACAAGCCACCGGTCGCGACGTCTCCCTGCCGGGATCCGGACTGGCTATATGGCATATCGATGAGAGCCAGTCCGACAATTCCAACCCTTTGGCATACAAGGTTGGCCTGGTGCAAGCGGATGGCCTTCGGGATTTGGAGCTTGGAAAGAATCGAGGGGACGCCGGCGACGTTTTTCCAGGAACCTCCGGTGTCACCCGCATAGATGACACCACCACTCCGTCAACGCAGTCAAACAGCGGCCAAAAAACCAAGATCGTGCTTAGCGCGATTAGCGTAAAGGCTGGTGAAGCCAGTATTCGCATCAAAGTCTAGGAGAAAAGTTGCAATTGAGTGCGAAGATGCCGCGTGTTGCGGCCAAACAGCCATGCATGAACAATTGATGGCGCTGCCTGGTCGTTACGGTGAGCTTGCAGCGCTCATTTCTTGAAGCAAGACTCGACCGCCGCTGGGGCCGCCCACGTACGTCAAATTCGCCGTGACTTCCGTTCCGCTGGCGAGATTCGGAGCAACTCCTGCAAACGCTTTCAGGATCTCGCCGGCCTTCGGTCGCAAGAAATCATGCTCTTCCGACAACGAACGGTTCTCGATGATTTCCAATTCAACATCGCCACCATAGCCGTCTTCGGCGGGAACGAATTTCCGGAACTTAGCTCGGACCTTGGTGCAATTCTGGCTAGATCCAACCATGATCAACCCTCGTTCCCAAGCAGATATTTCAAGCAAGACGTATTGCACAGATCAGCAATCCATCAACGGCATTCTACTCGAAGCAGCCACCGGATCAGTGGAGCCGCGTGGTCAAGCGAGGCCTGAACCCTTTTTCAGATCAGTGCTCCGAAACCCACTGTGGTGTTGGCCAAGCTGATAATGTGTATCTCCTTCGGAGAAGTACATGATCAGCTGGCGCGACCGCGTTGAATGGCTAGGGGCCTTGTGCGCCAATGGAAGCCTTCCCGGCCAGAGTTTGTGATCCTTCTCAACAATCGGATTGTGGAGGCGATTGCGACCACCGGCTGCTATGTGGGCGCCTCGGTGATCGATGCGGACCTGGTAATCGCCTTGCGTGATCACGCACAGATTTTGCAAACACAGCAAGGTTTCCATGCGGCGCAGGTTGGCCGTGGCGGGACGCTCTCGTCGACAACCCAACTGCGCGGTGACTCGATCGCCTGGCTCGATCAAGAGGCGCTGGCCCCTGCTGAAGCACGCGCCATGCTGTTGATCGACTCACTTCGGGAAGAGCTCAACAAGGCGCTCTACATCGGCGCGATGGATACCGAATGCCACTTTGCTCGGTACCCAGTTGGTGCGTTCTACAAGACCCACCTCGATCGTTTCGGCGATCATGATCTGCGCGTTGTGTCGCTGATCTTCTATCTCAATGCCCACTGGCGGGCTCACGAGGGTGGCGAATTGCTGATCCATCATCAAGCCGAAAATCGGGTGGAACGCGTGCTGCCCCGATGCGGCACGATGGTCGCGTTTCTCAGCGCACAATTTCCCCATGAGGTATTGCCCGCGACGCGACCGCGCCTGGCACTCACCGGCTGGATGCGTCGACGCGCCCTTGTGGGGCAATAGCAAGCTCCCGATTTTCGCACCGGGATCCAGTCCGCAGACTGGACCGCAAATCCCGACGCTCAACACCACCCGTAACGTCGTTGCCGTCGGAGCTATCGACCAGCAACTCATTGCTGTGCAGATGCAGGGTGCTGAAAAAGATTGAGCCCGACTTCGCGCGCCAGGCCTGTCATCCCCGCTGCTTGACCTGAATCAGGTCACCTCTGCGCAATATGCCTTATCAATGTATGCATGCTCATAGGAGAGGTATCCAATCCATGAACATGCGTCGAAGCCTGTTCCCGATCTGTCTGTTTCTTCTGCTCGGCGTAGTCCCTACGGCGACTGCCGACAACTTGGTGCGCGGTGAGGTTGTCTATTCGACCAACTGCGTCGGTTGCCATGGCAGCGCCGGGCGACCTGATCCCGAGTCGCCACTGGTCAAAGCTCTCGGCATCGTGCCGGCGAATTTTTCCGACAAGCTGTTCAACAGTCGTGAACCGGTTTCGGCATGGAAGACCGTGGTCACCCACGGCGGGCCGGCACTCGGCTTCTCGGAAATGATGCCGGCATTCGGTGGCGCGATCAGCGAATCCGACATTGACGCGGTGCTTGCCTACATCAAGACCGGATTTGGCGGAGCAGACGACTACCCTGATGGCGATCTCAATCTCTATCTTCCGCTGCGCGTCAAGAAGGCATTCCCGGAAGACGAGTGGGTGTGGAAGCAACGCTACAGCACACTGGATGGTGACGATTCCTGGAAGAGCATCCTGGAATACGAATTCCGGATCGGCAAACGTGCGCAGGGTGTCCTGGAAATCACGGGCGAGTCGAACGGAGACACCTCCGAGTTCGGTCACCTCGAACCGGGGTTCAAATACGTTCTCAAACACGACCGGCAGGCTGGTTTCATCCTGACTGGTGCGGCCCAGTTCGGCGTACCGCTGAACAGTGACGCGCATTGGGAGTTCCTGCCGTACCTCGCAGTCGGCAAGATCATCAACGACAACTTCACTTTCCAGGGCAGCGGGCGAGTCAAGCTGGATCTGGAAGATTCGGACAAGAGCAGCGGCGAGTTGGCTGGTGTCGTGCACTGGACCCACACGACTTGGCCACGCAACGTATTCCCTGCGCTGGAAGTAGTGGCCGAGATACCGTTCGAGCGCGGCACCGGTGCTGCGCGCAAGGATGCCGTGCAGCTCTCCCTGTTGCCACAGGCACGCATCGGCCTCAACAAGCGCGGCAACATCGCGCTCAACGTCGGTGTGGAGTTACCGCTCAACGCCACCGAACGCTACGACTGGCGCGGCTACGTCTACTTCATTTGGGACTTCGCCGACGGCAGTCTTCTGGAAGGCTGGTAGGCAACGCCAGCCTTCGACGCCATCGACCGCGTGTCGGAAAAGGATCGCATCCACCGGTTCGTCTGCATCCAAGTAACCGCGAGGCATATCGAGCGTTCGTGCTGGAAATGAGCTCCAGACGACACTGAGCGTCTTTGCGAAAAACGAGAGAAGCCTCGGAACCTGACCTTGATCGTCCGTGACCGGGATCGCCGTGGTTCAGCCGCGTTGATCCGGTTTGCGTGGCTGGCCGACTCTTTCGTGCAGTTTATTGCTGTGCGTTTTACCGCGCCTGCGTTTGCTCCACCATCGCAGCAGCCCGTACGAGAGGCGCACCTTCTCCTGGCCCACTGGGAGATCGGCACGCGAGAAGATCCACGAGGATTTGCTGAAGGCGATTTGCTGGTCCGGATACACGCTGCGATGGCCGATGATGAGAAACGCCGCGACACAGGCGCCTGCCACGTACAAGGTTGAGTCGGCTCCAAACAGTTCCACACCCATGAAGATCGCCGCGATGGGGGCATTGGAGGCGGATGCGACCACCGCGGTCAGGCCAACCGCAGCACCCAGTGCAGGATCAAGCCCGACCAGGTGCGCAAAGGCACTGCCCAGCACCGCACCGATCACGAATTGCGGTGTCACGACGCCACCATAAAAACCCGATCCCAATGTAATCGCGACCAGCAGAATCTTCCAGGCAAAACCCAGGTACGGAATCGTCTGTCCGT
>JBDTCQ010000202.1:0-4332 GCA_039923515.1 Dokdonella sp. | reverse complement strand
CTCGTTCTGATAGTTCTCCATCACCGCGATGAGCGCACGCCCGACCGCGACGCCGGAGCCGTTCAACGTGTGGACCAGCTCGTTCTTGCCGGTTTCAGGATTGCGCCAGCGCGCCTGCATGCGCCGCGCCTGGAAATCCGTGCAGTTGGAGCACGACGATATTTCCCGGTAAGTCGCTTGCGACGGCAGCCACACTTCGAGATCGAAGGTCTTGGTCGCGGTGAAACCCATATCGCCGGCACAAAGCAGCATGCGCCGATATGGAAGCCCGAGCTTTTCGAGGACAACCTCGGCGCTGCGGGTCATGCGCTCGTGTTCGGCATCGCTTGCAGAGGGCTTGCTGATGCTGACCAGCTCGACCTTTTCAAATTGATGCTGGCGAATCATGCCGCGGACATCCCGTCCACCCGAGCCTGCTTCCGAACGGAAACACAGTGAATGGGCGGTCATGCGCACCGGCAGCTGATCGGCATCGACGATGGTGTCACGCATGATATTGGTCAACGGAACTTCGGCCGTCGGAATCAGGTAGCGCTTCGCTTCGTTGACCTCGATCGAGAACAGATCTTCCTCGAATTTCGGCAACTGTCCGGTGCCCTGCATCGAATCGGCATTGACGATCAGCGGGACATTGGTTTCCCGATAACCGTGCTGCTCGGTGTGCAGATCGAGCATGAATTGCGCCAATGCGCGATGCAGGCGAGCGAGTTCGCCGCCCAGCACGGTGAAGCGTGAGCCGGACAACTTGGCCGCGACATCGGCGTCCAGCCAGCCATTGCGGGCACCGAGCTCGACATGATCTTTGACCGCAAAATCGAAATCACGCGGGGTTCCCCAGCGCTGCTGTTCGACATTCGCGGTTTCATCCTTTCCTTCCGGTACGGATTCATCAGGAACGTTCGGGATCCCAAGCGTGATCGCGCCAAGCTGATGCTGGATGTCGGCCAGGCGCACCTCGTTGACCTTGAGCTGATCCGCAATGCTGGTGACTTCGGCCATCAACGCCGTTGTGTCTTCGCCTTTGCTCTTGGCGATGCCGATGGCCTTCGAGCGCGTATTTCGTGTGTTCTGCAGCTCCTGGGTTTCGACCTGCGCACTCTTGCGCTGCGCCTCCAGCGATTCGATGGTGGCCACGTCGAGTTGGTAGCCGCGCGTGGCAAGGCGCTTGGCGACGACATCAAGCTGGCCGCGCAGCAGGGCTGGATCAAGCATGGCAGGAATTCCGCAAGACTGACGAAGGGCGCGGATTATCGCCGCGCCGCCGGCTGGCCGCAAACCAGCAACGCTGAACACGTCTCGTATTGACGCTGAAGGCTTGCGTGCCGGGCATCGTTCAGCGAACAGTTGCCCAGACCATAACTCTCAGAATCGACGCGGCTTGGTTCTTCCGAGCCACCATGCGATCAGGATTCCGGCAAGCAACCAACCCACCCCCTGCTCGATGAGACCAGCAATCAGGAATTCATTGGGGAACCGGTACCAGTTCCACATCGGCGCAATCGCGACCGCCCAGGCGAATACACCCATCGCGGCAGCTCCGAACACTCGTGCCGCGAATCCCCATGTGGTTGCCGCCAGCACCCAGGCCACAATCAAGCTACCGAGGAAGACGCCGACAAATTGCCTGATCAACTGGGGTGTCATCTGCATCGGATCGCCATACGGCGGACTGACCACCATGTAGACGAAGGGCTCCGCTTTCGCCTTTTGCGCGAACGTAGCCATCACGGTCTCGTCTTTCCATTGCTCGGCACTCACATATGGCAGGACATAGATGCCCGATGCCTGCGCACCGATCTTGACGGCTTCGAGGACAGCGCTCTCGTTGGTCGGAGCACGTATGCCCATCTCGCCGAGCGGCAAGACGGTATGGGCGACGAAGCCCCAGATGAAAAGAATGATCGCGCTGAACACGGCAGCAATCAGGATACGCATTGGCTATTCCTCCCCAGGAATTATCAGGGTCACGCTACGCCTGCTTTTTCGCTGCCGCAAGCGTGGACCAGACAGAGAGATCAAGGCTGGCTGCGCTCACTCAACTCGGCCAGCATGATCGCGATGGCGTCCAGTTCGGCCGTCGGACGCCCCGCATCGACCGGGCGTCGGTAGTTGTTGAGCATGATGGCGAAAGCGAGGCGCTCATCGGCGGCGGTGAGTGCGTAACCGGCCAGCGCATAGGTGAAGGCCATGCTGCCGGTCTTGGCGTGGATGCGGCCCTGTGCGGCACTGTTGCGCATGCGTCCGGTAAGCGAACCATCCACACCCGCCTCGGGCAGACCGAGGCGGAATGCCTTGGCCCCGGGATTGTCACCCACTCGAATCAGCAAGCTTGCCAGCGCCGCCGGCGAGGTCAGATCGCGTCGTGACAGCCCCGGGCCATCCTCGATCAGCACGCCATCGAATGGAACCCCAATACGACGCAAATAACTGCGCAACGCCTGGATTCCGCGCGACTCACTTGACCGGAACACAGGGGAGACCTCGCCCGCCGTACGTTCATCAGCAGCCGCCTTCGCACCGACCATCAGCAACATGTTCTGCAGGTAGAGGTTCTGCGACACCTTCAAGCCGCGCTTGACGATTTCGGCCATCGGTGGCGACCACACATCCGCGATGCGCTGAACCTTGTCGCCGCTGAGTGCCTCGTTTTGTTGCGGCCAGTAAACGCTGCGCGATTTGCCTTGCACGCCGACGCCCTGTCGTTCAAGCGCAGCCCGCAGTTGTTCGGCGGCGACCAGGGCCGGATCGTGCACAGCCAACCGGTAGTACTGGGGCTGCGCATTGCTCGCGATCGTGCCGAAGGCATGAAGAACACTCTCCCCCGGCGCGCGAAACAGGCTGATATCGGTCGCTGCCGGTGCGCGCAGGGTGCGCAAGTCGTTGTCGAGATCCTGTGCCGAGCCCGGCGGATCGAACGCGATGCGCGCCTTGCTTCCAGGCTGCGGCGCGGGACGCACTTCCACGCGCACCACGTTTTCATCAACACTCAACGCAGATACGGGCGCGCCAAACCAGCTCTGCAGATCGGCGGCCTCCCAGCCGCTGCCATACAGCGGAGCGGCAAACCACGTTGCATCGGCAATCAGCGAACCACGCACCGATCGGACGCCCGACTTGCGCAAGGCGATCGCCAGCGTATCGGCCCAGGACACGCGCTTGTCCACACCAAGGGTTGGATCACCATAGCCAACCAAGATCAAATCGCCGCGCAATTCGCCATCCCTGCCCGCCTTTTCGGTCGCGAACAGACTGGTTGGTACTCGGTAGTCAGGGCCGAACGTATCGAGTGCCAGTGCCGCCGTGTAGAGCTTGGCTGTCGATGCCGGAACAAACAGCTTGTCGGGATTGTGGGAGTAAAGTGTTTTGCCGGTATCCAGTGAAACCACCTGCACGCCCCATGCGGCATCGGCGAACGCCGGCTCGGCCAGATGCGCATCAATGCGCGAAGCGAGTGTGGACAGACTCGAATCAGTGGCGGTTGATTTGTTGTTTGCTTGATCAGCCATCCCCGGTGCGGTGGCGACAGACAACAGGGCGAGCGTAAACCGCAGCAGCGCGACCCTCATGACTTGGCTCCGTCGATGCGCGCCTGACGCCGCGCATTGCGCAACGCGGTGAGCTTCTCGCGGATCTTCAACTCAAGCCCGCGTTCGACCGGAGCGTAGAACTCACGCCCGACCAGCGCATCGGGCAAGCATTGCTGGTCGAGCGCGACACCGCCTTCGGCATCGTGATCGTATTGATAGCCTTGACCGTAGCCGAGGCCTTTCATCAACTTGGTCGGCGCATTGCGCAGATGCATCGGCACTTCGAGCGTGCCGTTGGCGCGCACTTCGGCACGCGCGGCATTGAAAGCCGCATAGGCGGCGTTGCTCTTGGCCGCGATGGCCAGATAAATCACGAGTTCGGCAAAAGCCAGCTCACCTTCGGGCGAGCCAAGACGGTCGTAGGTATTCCAGGCCTCAAGCGCGAGAGTCAATGCACGCGGATCTGCGAGGCCGATGTCCTCAATCGCCATGCGCGTCAGGCGTCGCGCCAGATAGGCTGGATCGACGCCGCCATCGAGCATGCGTGTCAGCCAATACAACGCCGCATCGGGATCAGATGAGCGCACCGATTTATGCAAGGCCGAGATTTGGTCGTAAAACTGCTCGCCGCCCTTGTCGAAGCGACGCGTGCGATCGGCCAGCACCTGGGTCAGCGTGGCGTCGTCTATACGACCCTCGTCAGCCAGTTCGGCGGCAATCTCAAGCAAGGTCAGTGCGCGTCGCACATCGCCATCGGCGGCCTGCGCGATCAGGCGCAAGGATTCGTTTTCAATCTGGAGTTGCT
>JBDTCQ010000201.1:0-4852 GCA_039923515.1 Dokdonella sp. | reverse complement strand
GGGTCGGCAATGGCTGGTTGGTTGAGGCGGCGACTCCAATCCTCCGCTCGCAAACGCATGACGCGCTACACAGTCTTGCAACATCTGCCGTGCGAAAAAACTCCCTCTCCCGCCTTCAAGAGCGCGGAACGACATCCGTTCCCCAACTCGGAATCGATCGATGCATCCGTCTGATTTCCATCCCGCTCAACAATCCTTCCGATTGCGCTTGCTTGGCACTTTTTCAGGAAGCTCGATATTGATGCTGACCATGCTTGCCACGCAAGCAACTGCCGGAGACGCACCGCTGATGAGCGAAGACGCCCGCCCACCCGCCGTGCTCGACTACGAGGTCGTCAAGACCTGGCCGCATGACCGCGGGGCATTCACCCAGGGCTTGATCTATCGCGATGGTTTTCTCTACGAAAGTACCGGCCTCAACGGGCATTCAAGTCTGCGCAAGGTGAAACTCGAGACGGGTGAAGTCGTGCAACACTCCACAGTCGCAAACGAGTATTTCGCAGAAGGCCTGACCGACTGGAAGGACCGCCTGATCCAGATCACCTGGCAGTCAAAAATAGGCTTTACCTACGACCTCAAGACCTTCAAACCCATAGCGCAATTCAACTACAGCGGTGAAGGCTGGGGCATAACGCATGACGCCAAGCGCTTGATCATGAGCGATGGCACCTCGACCTTGCGCTTCCTCGATCCGGAATCCTTCAAGCCAACCGGCACGCTCGAAGTCACCTATCAGGGCAAGCCGCTGGCCAACCTCAACGAGCTCGAATTCGTGCGCGGACGAATCTTCGCCAATGTCTGGCAGAGCAACAGCATCGTTGTGATTGATCCGGCCAATGGTCGCGTCACCGCCCAGATCAACCTGCCTGGCCTGCTGAACGCTGAGGATCGTTCAGTCGCGGTAGATGTCCTCAACGGCATCGCCTATGACGCAAAACACGATCGTCTGTTTGTGACCGGCAAGCTCTGGCCGAAACTCTTCGAACTCAAGCTCCAGTCAACGGATCTTCTCGACAAAGTGCAGTAAGCGACGCCCCAACCGTCCAAACCGAGCCACACCGACGCTTGCGCCGCCTCCAGCTACCACGCAGACTGCCCAAAAAGGGCGTTTGAATTTCCTATACTGCATGAATTTCCGACGAATGATCTCTGTATTTTTCTCGAGCACGTTGCTGCAGTATGTTGCCGCAATCCAGTCGTGGACGACAGGCCATTTCGATCGTGAGGGAACGACGCATGCGCAAACAGGTTCGCGCCACCCATTCGGTTATTTCCGCTCTGTTGCTGGGGGCACTTCAACTCGTAGTGATGTTGCCTGCTTTCGCTGCGCGCGAGTTCAAGGCAGGCGAGGCAGTTACGCTGGCCGAAGGCAACGGCTTGCTTGTTGTTCTGTTGAACTCGCTCGAACCGCTCGAGTTCGTTTCGCTGGATCGCAGGAATGCGACGTTCGGAGGCGAGAAACTGATGACGTTTTCGGCCGGGCGCAGCCTGCGACTGGTCGAGTTGCCCGCCGGCGAGTACCAATGGGCAAAAGCCACTTTCAAGACGCCCTCCGCATTCACCAGCACCTATATCACGATGCGCAAGGATCCCGCGCTGGCCTTCAAGATCGAGCCAGGCGTAATCAACTATTCGGGTGATCTGGATCTCGATGGCACCGTCTTCAGTGGCTGGTTCAGGACCGAGCGCAACAATCGTCTCGCAGCGGCCCTGCTCCAACTGGAGCGCGAGTTCCCGAATCTGCGCAAGCAGTATCCGCTGCGCTGGCAAGGCAGTTCGCCGGATCGCTATATCGATCTGCTCGACAAGCAGCTCGCCGGCGCGACGGTAACACAGACGCTGGAAAAGGCCGCCTCTGCAACGCTCATCGAGCCCGAAAATAGGAGCGACGCGCCGTTCAAGGTGCTGGTCGCCGAGCTGTTCGCGCCGGGTCAGGTGGACCGCATCCTGATGAATCCATCCGGTTCGATGCTGGCGGTTTCCGAATTGCATAAGGGCAAGTCGTCGGTGCGCCTGATTGACACCGACTCGTTCAAGGAAACGCTGATCTTCGACAGCGTGCAGC
The DNA here is from genome assembly GCA_039923515.1 of Dokdonella sp. Classification (GTDB taxonomy): domain Bacteria; phylum Pseudomonadota; class Gammaproteobacteria; order Xanthomonadales; family Rhodanobacteraceae; genus Dokdonella. The sequence continues at coordinate 2,787 of JBDTCQ010000201.1, read as the reverse complement.
CGGTCTCGCAACTGCAATGGGCCAGCGACGACACCATGCTGCTCGGCGCGGGCTACGGATTTCCGCTGGGCCTTGTCTACCACATCACCCGCAAACCCGCCGATGCGCCGGTGTTCGAACGCGTGCAGTTCCCGGGCAGCGGCCAATTTATCGGCACGGTTGGCAGCAGCGGTAAGGTCGCGTTGTATTCCTACACCGACAAGCGCGGTGAAACAGCGGCGTTTCGCGTCGACATCAGCGGCAAGCGCATCGACATCAATCAGTTCAACCGTAGCCTGCGCGTGGACAAGGGCATCGACGGATGGGTGCAAATGCTGGTCGACGCCAACGGCGAGCCGCGAGCCGCGCTGGTTCGCGAGGAGGGTGAGCTGGTTCTCAAGCAGCGTCGCTCTGGTCAGCGCGAGTGGCTCGAAGTCAGGCGATTGACCAGCGACTCCGCGTTCGTGCCACTCAGTCTCGACAGCGAGGGCGCGAGCCTGTATGCCCTTTCCAACATCGACCGTGACCAGACCGAACTCGTGCGCGTCGCGCTGGACAACGGCGCAATCGTCGAGACCGTGTTCGCCGTGCCCGGCATCGATCTGATCGGTGCGAAGTTCGACAATTCGAAGCGGCCGGTATCGGCGACGTATTCGCGTGATGGCCAGGTCGCCGTCCACTATTTCGATATGGCCGACCGCAGCCTGCAGCGGACACTGCAAGGCGGTCTGCCAGGACGAACGATCGTGCATTACCAGATCAGCATGGATGGACGCCGCTCGCTGGTCTATGCGTTTTCAGAAACCGACCCTGGCACCTACTATCTCTACGACGCGAAAGAGCGCCGACTCGAAGAACTGTTGCCGACTATCGATCCGCTGGTCACGGCAAAGGCCAAGCGGTCGGACGTAGTTGCCGTCAAAGCGAACGATGGCCTCGCAGTCGAATCGTATCTGACGCTGCCAACCACGGCCGGCGGACCATTTCCGCTCGTGGTGATGCCTCACGGCGGCCCGATCGGCGCGCGCGATACGCTGGTTTTCGACCCCGAGGTGCAGTTGCTGGCGAACCGCGGCTATGCGGTTTTGCGCGTCAACTATCGCGGGTCGGCCGGATTCGGGCGGCGGTTCCTCGAAAGCGGAATGGGCAACTGGGGCAAGCAGATCGAAGACGATGTGCTCGCTGCGCTGGACACCGTGCTGTCGCGCTATCCAATTGATCGTCACCGCGTTGCCCTGCGCGGCACCAGCTACGGCGGTTACTCGACGCTGATGGGCCTGATCCGCACGCCCGAGCGCTTCCGATGCGGGATCGCGATCGCCGCAGTGACCGACCTGCCGCTGCTGTTCGTCTCGAGCGATTGGAGCACCAACAGCCAGCTCAAGAAGAGCATGCAGCAGATAGTTGGCAATCCTGATACCGCATTACCGCAACTCGAGGCAGCCTCGCCTGACTACCTGCACGAGCGCCTGCGCAAACCGCTGCTGCTGATCCACGGCAGCAACGATCGGCGCGTGCCGATCGAGCATGCGCTGCGCCTGCGTCTGCTTATGGCGGCATCAGGACACGCCCCGCAATGGTTGCCGGTCAGCGGCGCTGGACACGCCGACTTCGACATGGATGCCCGTCTGCGCGTGGAAAGCGCAGTCGACCAGTTCCTCGCCAACTGCATGCGCACGCCGTCGGCACCGGCTGCAGCGAAGTGAAGCCGCCCGTGGAAAGGGGACGGAGAAATTATCCGCCGGTCGCCCAGACACACACTTGACGTGTGCGAGCAGTTCCCGGTAGCGCGATCCTCATCGTCGAGGACGAGGCCAGCACGATTCACGCCGTGCTGGGTGATGTGCATGCGAACACCAGCGAGAACGAGGCGTGCAGCGCGGCATTTGGCGCTCCAGTCGATGAATGCGTCGCCAAAATGGCCTTCAACGCGCCCTGGATCAACGGGGAATCGTCGTGTGTTGGTGCAGGAAAAACGCCCCATTCAAACGGATATTTCCTACGTCCCCTTTCCGTCGGATGCTGTAGGTGCGCTCGAACCAGCCGCCATATTGTGAATCTGCCGAGTTGCCGCCACCTTCAATGGACGTCGGGGTGAGGCTCACCAGCGTGCTTTCCGTCGGACTCGACGCATTCGCGCTGTTGGACAGCACCTTGTATTCGTAGCGAGTCGCGTTGGCCACCGGATTCCAGCTCATCGGCTTGTTTACGGATTTCAATAATCCGCTTCTTCCGCAGCCTCGCGGCCTTGCTGGCGGATCAGGGCTTCCTCGCGGGCATCGTTGATCGCGGCGCGGACGCCGTCGAGATCGATTTCGCTTTCATCGTGCTCGAATTCACCGGTCAGGATGCTGTCGACGCGGAGTTCTCCGGCTTCGAACAAAGCCCAGATTTCCTCGGCGTACCAGGTATCAAACAGCTCGGGCGCGAAGCGGCCGAGAAACGCGGTGAGATTGTTGACGTCGCGCTGCAGCATCGTGCGCGCAGCGTTATTCCCGCTGGCACTGACCACCTGGGGCAGATCGATGATGACCGGCCCATCTTCACCGACGAGCACGTTGTACGGCGACAGATCGCCATGGATCAAGCCAACCAGGAGCATGCGCACGACTTGTTCCATCAGGAAGGCGTGGTATTCGCGGGCAGTTTCGGCCGACAGTTCGACCTCGCCGAGGCGCGGCGCAGAATAGCCTTCGGCATCGGTGACCAGTTCCATGACCAGCACGCCGTGGAAGTACCCGTACGGTTTCGGCACGCGCACGCCGGCTTCCATCAGCTGATAGAGCGCATCGACCTCGGTGTTCTTCC
>JBDTCQ010000200.1:0-4421 GCA_039923515.1 Dokdonella sp. | reverse complement strand
TCAAACTGGCGATGCCGACGGTTCCCGACCTCGCTCATGTACTCGTGCTCTACGGTGATGTGCCCCTGATCCGGCAAGACACCCTCGAACAACTCTTGTTGGTGAAGGGATCATTGACAGCCCTCGTCACCGAACTTGAGCAGCCCTATGGCTACGGACGCATCATCCGCGACGGTATCGGTCGCGTGCATGCAATCGTCGAGGAGAAAGACTGCAGCGCCGACCAGCGCGCCATCACCTGGGTCAACAGCGGCATCCTCAGCGCTGAGGCGCGTCGCCTGCGCGTCTGGCTCAACAACCTGTCCAGCGACAATGCCCAAGGCGAGTACTACCTGACCGATGTGTTCGCCCAGGCCAGCGAGGAGGGCGAACCCGCCCAGTCCAGCCATTGCAGGAATCCCCAGGAGGTTTTCGGTGCCAACGATCCCTGGCAACTGGCCTCGCTTGAACGCCAGTACCAGCGCATGCGGGCGACCGAACTGGCCACCTTGGGCGTGCGTTTCGCGGATCCCGTGCGCTTCGACATGCGCGGCAAGACCACGGTAGGACGCGATGTCGAAATTGATGTCGATGTCATCCTCGAGGGCCATGTCGAGCTTGGCGACGAGGTCTCGATCGGGCCGTTTACGCGCATCGCCAATTCACGGCTCGCCGCCGGCACCGTGATCAAGGCGCATTGCGATATCGATGGTCTTATCACCCATGGGCCGTGCGTGATCGGCCCATTCGCGCGCCTGCGCCCCGGCACTGAACTGGCCGCCGGCGCTCGCATTGGAAACTTCGTTGAAACCAAGAACACGCATCTCGGCATGGGCTCGAAGATCAACCACCTCAGCTACATAGGCGACACCGCCATCGGCAGCCACGCCAACATCGGAGCCGGCACGATCACCTGCAATTACGATGGCATGAACAAGCACCACACAAGCATCGGCGACGGCGCCTTCGTCGGCTCCAATTCGTCCCTGGTGGCACCGGTGGCGATTGGGCGCAATGCCACGATCGGTGCGGGCTCGGTAATTACGCGCACCGCGCCCGAGGATCAATTGACCCTGGCGCGTACTCGCCAGAGCACCGTGCCCGGCTGGCAACGGCCGAAGAAAACCTGAGCGGATCGTTTCGCTTGCCTCGCTGCTAAACTTGACGGCCCTGTCCAGCGAACTCATCCCATGGTCACAGCGTCCCTGCCGCAAGATGATGACATCCGCTTGGCAATCCTCGGTCTGGGCTATGTCGGCCTGCCCCTCGCCGTTGGCTTCGGGCGCAGTCTGGAAACGCTCGGTTTTGACATCAACAGCCGGCGCATCGCCGAATTGCAGGACTATCGCGATCACACGCTGGAAATCAGCAGTGAGGAACTGAAGGCCACCCCTGCCCTCAGGTTTTCCTCCGACAGTGCCGAGCTGGCCACCCGCAACGTCTTCATCGTGACCGTGCCAACCCCGATTGACGATGCCAAACGTCCCGATCTCGGCCCGCTCGAGTCAGCCAGCCGCAGCGTCGGTCGCGCGATCCAGCGGGGTGGCGTCGTGATTTTTGAATCGACGGTCTATCCGGGCGCGACCGAAGAGGTCTGCGTGCCGATCATCGAGCGCGAATCGGGTTTGCGCTTCAACGAGGATTTTTTTGCCGGCTACAGCCCCGAGCGGATCAATCCCGGCGACAAGGCACATCGCCTCGAATCGATCATGAAGGTGACCTCGGGATCAACCCCGGCGGCAGCCGATTTCGTCGATGCCCTCTATCGGCGCGTGATCAGCGCCGGCACCCACAAGGCGTCGAGCATCCGCGTCGCCGAGGCGGCCAAGGTCATCGAGAACACCCAACGTGATCTCAACATCGCCCTGGTCAACGAACTGGCCCTGATCTTCCATCGGCTCGGCATTGACACCAGCGAAGTGCTCGCCGCAGCCGGCACCAAGTGGAACTTCCTGCCGTTTCGGCCCGGCCTGGTCGGCGGCCACTGCATCGGGGTCGATCCGTATTACCTGACCCACAAGGCGCAGCAAATCGGCTATCACCCCGAAGTGATCCTGTCGGGCCGGCGCATCAACGACGGCATGGGCAGCCATGTCGCCCAGCGCGTGATCAAGCTGATGATCCAGCGACGCATCCACGTGGCCCAGGCCAGGGTGCTCGTGCTCGGCCTGGCGTTCAAGGAAAACTGCCCCGACCTGCGCAATACGCGCGTAGTCGATGTCATCGCCGAATTGCGCAGCTATCACGCGGATGTGGATGTATACGACCCTTGGGCCGATGCCGCGGAAGCACGGCATGAATACGGCCTCGATCTGGTCGATGCACCGGCCAGTGAAACCTACGACGCGATCATCCTCGCCGTGGCCCATCGCCAGTTCATCGAAATGGGTGCAGAGCGCATCCGTGCGCTCGGCAAGCCAGGCTGCATCGTGTTCGACGTGAAACAAGTGCTGCCGCGCGACGCGGTCGATGATCGTCTGTAGGAGGAGTCAGGCAATGCGCGTACTCGTCACCGGCGCTGCCGGCTTTATCGGCTCGGCCTTGAGCGCACGCCTGCTCGCGCGCGGCGATCACGTGCTCGGCTATGACAACCTCAACCCTTATTACGACCCAACCCTGAAAGAAGCGCGACTGGCGCGGCTTACTCCGCACGCCAACTTCAGTTTTGTCCGCGCCAATCTCGAGGACCGCAGTGCGCTAGAGACGGCGTTTGCGGACTTCCAGCCACAGCGCGTCGTCAATCTGGCCGCGCAGGCGGGCGTGCGTTATTCGCTGGAGAATCCGCAGGCCTATATCGACAGCAATATCGTCGGCTTCACCAACATCCTCGAGGCTTGCCGGCACGGCGGCGTCGAGCACCTGGTGTATGCATCATCGAGTTCGGTCTACGGAGCCAACCGCAAGCTGCCGTTTTCGGTGCAGGATCCGGTCGACCACCCGGTCAGCCTGTATGCGGCAACCAAGAAGGCCAACGAGCTGATGGCGCATACCTACAGCCATCTATTCCAGTTGCCGACCACGGGCCTGCGCTTCTTCACAGTCTATGGTCCGTGGGGGCGGCCCGACATGGCCTTGTTCCTGTTCACCCGCAAGATCCTTGCTGGCGAGCCGATCGAGGTCTTCAACCACGGCAAGCACACGCGTGATTTCACCTACATCGACGATATTGTCGAGGGTGTCATGCGCACGCTCGATCGTGTTCCCGCCGGGGACGCCGGCTACGATCCGTTGCGGCCGACTCCCGCCTCTTCGTCCGCACCCTATCGGGTCTACAACATTGGCAACCATCAGCCAGTCGAGCTGTCGCATTACATCGAAGTAATCGAAAAATGCGTTGGGCGCAAGGCGGAAAAGATACTCCTGCCGCTGCAGCCGGGCGACGTGCCGGATACCTTCGCCGATGTCACTGAACTGACCCGGGATACCGGTTATACGCCTGCGACCAGCGTGGAGGACGGGATCGCGCGATTTGTCGACTGGTACCGCAGCTACTTTGGGGTCTGAAACCCGAGCTGGACACAAATTGTGATATGTTTCACAGTTTGCAGCAGCATGAGCATTACGGAAATCCCATGAGAATCTTGAGCAGGTTTTTTGTCGGTGCACTGTTGTTGTTGCTGGCTGCGTGTGCGAGCGGGCCGCAGCCGGGGAGCACACCCAAGATCAATCCGGAAGCGCAGGCGGTCGATGCCTATCGGATCGGTGTCGACGATGTGATTCGGGTAGCGGTCTGGCAGAACCCGGATCTCGACGTGACCGTGCCCGTGCGTCCGGACGGGCGCATTTCAGTACCTCTGGTCGGCGATGTCGAGGCAGGCGGGCGAACCCCTGAAGAGGTTTCTGTCGAGATCAAGACCGCGCTCGAGAAGTTTGTGCGCAACCCACAAGTCACCGTGATCATCGACCAGTTGCGCAGCCACGAGTACTTGTCGCGTGTCCGCGTGACCGGCGCTGTGAGGACACCCATTTCGGTGCCGTACCGTCAGGGTATGACGATTCTGGATGCCGTGCTTGCCGCCGGCGGAACCAACGAATTTGCCGCCGCAGGGCGCACCGAGCTGTACCGCAAGGACGGCGAGACGACGCGCGCCTTTCCGGTGCGCCTGGATCGAATCCTGGAGAAGGGTGACCTGGAGTCGAACTACAAGGTTCAACCGGGCGATGTCATCACCGTTCCCGAACGGGCATTTTGACCCGGACTGTCAAATCCGCCAAGGACTGCCGACTCAACCATGTTGAATACTGCGCCAACACCGATCGCAGAAATGCTCCCGCTCTTCATCAGGGAGGGTCGACGATTCAGCACGTCCCTGAGCCTGATCTTTGCTGGAATCGCGTTGATCGCGCTCGTCGCCGGCGTGCTCTGGCCGAAATCCTATGTCGCAACCACATCGATTCTGGCCCAAAGCAGCGACATCATCACGCCGCTGCTTGAGGGGCGC
>JBDTCQ010000199.1:0-9606 GCA_039923515.1 Dokdonella sp. | reverse complement strand
CGAGGCGATCGACTTGTCGCAGACCTTCAGGCCACGGCGGTTGACGAAAAGATACTTCGAGCTGATCGGGCTGATCCAGGAGAGCTTTGCGCGTTCGCGGTTGCCGCTCTCGTCGATGAATTCGATCCAGTTGCCAACCTTCATCTGCCGGGCTGCCTCGACGAACTCGTCTTCACCCTCAATCGCCTCATCGGATTCGGGCTCAATGCTTCCGGAGGAAAGGACAATTTCCTCAACCGGACTCTGATTCACCGGCGGCGCCGAGGGCTCGCCAGTCGCTGTGCTTTTTTCTCCATCCACAGCTTGCCCGGATGCGGCATTTTGCGTGATCACTTCCTCGGCTGTCTTGACCTCGAATGACTCACCGTTGAGAAGTCCCTGATAAAAGCGCGACAACTCCTGCATCAGAACGCGTACGTCACCTTCGTGGTAGGCCACCGTACCGAGGCCATGCTTCAGCGCTTTCTCGAGCTGTGGCAAGAGCGCGCGCAATCGCATCTTGTCGGCTTCCGTCGTCTTCGGCAGCGAACTCCAGACGAACTCGTCGGCAAAACGCAGTGCGTTTTTCCATTCATCCGAACTATTCCCATGGCGCAGGTCGGTGAGCACCAGGTAGTTGGCCCAGGGGCGCGAAAGGACATTGTGGATGACCGGGGCCAGTTCACGATTGCCGATCCTGATCAGGATTTCCCGGGCGGCTTCACGGCGGGCGGTATGCAGTTTTTCACGCCCACGGGTGACTTCGGCGGCACGTTGCTCGGCAAGTTCGGCGCGACGCTTGTGCTGATGAACGAACTGTTCGAAGCCGGCCAACTCATGCTCGATGACGGCAAGATCATCATCGAAGTCGCTCAGGATCGTTTCGACGACCGCCTTGATGCGGTCATGCAACTTGTTGTCGACATCCGATTCCGCAGACCAGCTCTTGCCAGCCTCGGCAATTGCATCCAGGAGTCGCCGGGCAGGGTGGGTCTTCTGAGCGAAAAGGTGCTTGTCAAGAATTGCGATCTTCAGAAAGGGAATCTGCAACCGTCCGATCAGCGCCTGGATCTGCGGCGGCAGATTGCGGTCCTGGAGGATGAATTCGAACAGCATCCCAACCAGGTCAATCGTGTCCTCGTCGGCCGAAGACACCGCGTAATTGCTGGATGCAGTCCCGCCAAGCCGGTGCGCCTGATCGAGTAACTCCTGCTTGATCTGTTGCACGGCTTTCGCCGCGTCGGCGACGCTGTCGGCGTGTGCCTGACTTACCTGGGTCTGACTCTGCAAGATGGTGAGTGCGCTGAGAAGATCAGTTGGACTCAGATTCGGAATCATGCCGCCGCCGGCTCCGACATAGCCCGAATGACCATCCCCGGCATGATCGGTGTTCATCGGGCGGCGGCTGGCCAGCAAATTGCGCAAGGTCGAGTAGAGCTCGGCCTGAATCTCGGCAGCGACCGGATCGTAGTGTCCGCCATCGACATAGTCGCCACCACTGTGCATCGGCTGCGACTCGCCAGCAGGTGACGTGGCGCCGCCCGGTGCACCTGGACGCGGCCCAGCCGGCGCCCGATTGCGCATTGATGGCGGCAATTGATGACGGATCTGCGGCAAGACTCCGGCACGGATCAATTCTGTATTGACCTCTTCGTATAAAGGCTCGAGTCCGGACATCACATAGCGGTCATACAACTTGTAGATGATCAGCTTGACCTGCACATTGAGCTCGAACTCGCGAACCGCAACGCGAAATGCCTGGCAAAGAGGTGCCGGCCCGATCGGGTTGCTCGCATCTTCGACGACATTGCCGCCACTGATGACCGAGAGGCGCTGATTGACCAGATGCAGGGTCCGCGCCAGCCGATTTTCCGATTTCGCGACCATGCTTGAAATGGCTAGCGAGTCCTCGAGCTCCTGATCGTCGACCAGACTCAAGCCGGCATTGGATGGATTGGCGACTTCCGGGCGAACGGGTTTCAGTCTGCCTTCGGCGAAGTCGGTGAAGATCTGCGAAAGCTGTTCCTGAAATACGCGCTCGACCAATTGACGCTTTTTGCGCACTTCCCGCATGCCATCGAAAAATTGAACTTGGACAGCATTGCTTTCGGCTCGCTCGGCGAGGTGGAACAGTGCATCGTCGACATTCTCGAACAACGTGCTAACGAGGCCGTTGACACGCTTGAGGGCAATGCCGCGAACCAGCTTTAGCAACTCGCCCAGTCGATCCTGTGAACCTGCGGCGCCGGGTTGGCGCTGCTTGAGTTCGACGATCTTGCTCGACTTGTCTTCAGGCGTGGACATCGGATCTCACTGGGACAGCGTGCGCGCGCGATATTGCATGCAAAGGATGCATCAACAACGGCTTGGATTCATGTGCAATGCGTGCGCCGAGTGTGATGCGGTTCACAAATTCGCCGACCGTTCTAGGCGGGGAACTCATTCAACTGCAAAGTGCCGATGCCTTCGTCGATCAACATGACCGGAATGCCGGCATCAACGCGATAGATGACCTTTCCATCGCGCGTTATCAAGGCTTCCTCAAGCGGCACTTCAACTGCCCCGCCTGCCACGGTGACGACACCGCCAGCCGCGATCGACCCGTTCAGCACGTCGAGCTCGTCCCGGCGTGCGGGACGCACGGGCACCCTCGATGCGGGGCAGCAAAGGATTTCAAGCAGGTTCTTGTCCATCGACTGTCTCAGTGCGGGGAAGGGCAAACACGGCCGCTGATGATTTGCCCAATATGCGTACAATAACGATTTTGCTCTGGTACGACCATGACAGACACCGCATCCCTGCCGCGTATCGGCGTCGTGATGGGCTCCCGCTCGGACTGGGAAACCATGCGCCACGCGGCGGAAACGCTTGAGCGCTTGCAGATCGCTCATGAGGTCCGCGTGGTGTCTGCGCATCGCACACCGGATCTGCTGTTTTCCTATGCTGACGAGGCTGCGTCACGCGGACTCTGCGCAATCATCGCCGGGGCCGGTGGAGCTGCGCACCTGCCCGGGATGTTGGCATCGAAAACCCGGATCCCCGTGCTCGGGGTGCCGGTCCAGTCGCCGGCCTTGAACGGCATGGATTCGCTACTCTCCATCGTGCAGATGCCAGCCGGTATTCCGGTGGCCACATTCGCGATCGGTCGAGCCGGGGCGGTCAATGCGGCACTGTGCGCGGTTGCAATCCTGGCGATCCATGATCCATCCATCGCCCAGCGACTCGAAGCATTCCGTCGCGAGCAGACCGAAATCGTGCTTGCTCACCCCGATCCAAGACAGGAGTAGTTGTGGCAACCATCGGCATTCTGGGGGGCGGACAACTGGCACGCATGCTCGCGCTTGCCGGAGCTCCGCTCGGTCATCGCTTTCTCGTCGTTGACAGTGAGCAAGACGCCTGCGCGGGACAGGTTGCGCCGCTGCTTTGCGCCAATTGGCGTGATTTCGACCAGTTGCGGAAATTTGCCGATCAAATAGACGTAGCCACCTTCGATTTTGAGAATGTTCCGGCAGATACCGCCGAATGGCTGACCTCTCATACGCGTGTCTTCCCAAATCCTGCCGCACTCTCGGTAGCACAGGATCGGTTGCTGGAGAAAGCCCTGTTCGGCGAAGTCGGCCTGGATACCCCTGTTTATGCCGCCGTCGACAGCATCGAAGACCTGCGTGCGGCGATCGAAAAGACCGGACTTCCGGCCGTGCTGAAAACGCGACGCCTCGGCTACGATGGCAAGGGGCAGTTCGTCTTGCGTGTGCAGGCCGATATCGAACGCGCATGGGAGTCGCTCGGCGGGGTGCCGCTTATCCTCGAAGCTTTCGTTCCGTTCGACAGCGAGATTTCAGTAATCGGCGTGCGCTCGCGCAACGGTGAATTCCGGCACTATCCGCTGACCCGAAACTGGCACCGGAACGGCATACTTTCTGTGAGTCTGGCACCGGCCAAGGTCGATCAAGACCTGCAGTACCGCGCGGTGGAACGCGCGCGTGCCCTGGCCGAACGACTGGATTACGTCGGCGTGTTCGCCCTCGAACTCTTTTCGTTCAATGGCACCTTGCTCGGCAACGAAATGGCCCCCCGTGTGCACAATTCAGGGCACTGGACGATTGAAGGATCGGCCTGCAGCCAGTTCGAGAATCATGTGCGCGCCGTGCTCGGACTGCCGCTCGGCGACACGCGTGCGCTAGGGTACAGCGTCATGTTGAACTGGGTTGGCGAATTGCCCGATCCGATGCCGGTGCTCAGCGAAGCACGAGCGCATTGGCATGATTACGGAAAGTCGCCGCGACCCGGGCGCAAGGTGGGTCACGCGACGATCTGTGCTGAAACCCCCGAAGAACTTATCGAACGCCTGCAGCGCGTCGGCCGAGCGCTCGATCGAGAGGAGCAGGTGCAGACAGTGATCGATGTTTTGGCTGAGCGGTGAGCGGGAGAAGCGTTGCGATTTCTGGCAAACCAAAAACCAGCTCCCAGCTCTTGCGGCCATTGACCCGACCTGTGGAGCCGCTTTTCCCGCTAACCGCTGACGGCTAAGCGTTTCCCACCCTTAAACCATCTGACTTTCGACGAACTGCCAGTTGACCAGGTTCCAGAACGCTTCCAGGTACTTCGGACGCGCGTTGCGATAGTCGATGTAGTAGGCGTGTTCCCAGACGTCGCAGGTCAGCAAGGCGCGATCGCTGCCCGTCAGCGGTGTGGCTGCGTTTGACGTGCTGACCAGAGCGAGGTCGCCATCAGGACGCTGCACAAGCCAGCCCCAACCTGATCCAAACGTGCCCACCGAGGTCTTGGTGAACTCTTCCTTGAACTTGGCAAAACTGCCAAACGCCTTGTTGATCGCATCGGCGAGACGTCCGTTGGGCTCACCGCCGGCATTCGGAGCCAGGCAATTCCAGTAGAAGGTGTGGTTCCAGACCTGCGCGGCATTGTTGAACATGCCACCGCTGGATTTCCTGATGATCTCCTCGAGCGAAAGGCTCTCGAACTCGGTGCCGGCAATCTGGTTGTTCAGATTGGTGACATAGGCCTGATGGTGCTTGCCATAGTGGAAATCGATCGTCTCGGCGGAGATGTGCGGAGCGAGCGCATCCTTGGCCCAGGGAAGGGGCGGAAGTTCGATAGCCATTGGAATCTCCTTGGTGGCGACGCATGGGTGATGGGTTGGATGATTACCTGTCGATGTTCGCAGGAAACGTTTGCACGAGGCGTGAATGAATGCCGCCGTGCAGGATACGAAGCTGCCGCTGCGCAAATCAACCACGATCCATGCAGGCTGCTAAAATAGCCGGTCGGCCAGCCCCCTGGCCCTGCCTATCAGTCGAGACCTGCATGGACATCATGGAACGCATCAGATCCACCGTGGATTCCGCCCCGATCGTGTTGTTCATGAAGGGCACACCCGAGTATCCGATGTGCGGGTTTTCAAGTCGGACGATCAAGGCCCTCAAGGGCGTCGGCGCTTCGTTCGTTTCGATCAACGTGCTCGAAGACCCGGAAGTCAGGGCGAATCTTCCACGTTTCTCCAACTGGCCGACGTTTCCGCAGCTTTTCATCGCCGGCGAGTTGATCGGTGGCTGCGACATCACGGTTGAGCTTCAGGAAAGCGGTGATCTCGAGCGCATCGTCCACGATCTGCAGAAGGCTTGACGTTGATGCTGCCCCTGGTTCGCAACGTACCGGCTCATGTCGAGGGAGACGTGCTGCGGAATCGCGTCGTGTTGATCACCGGAGTAAGTAGCGGGCTTGGCCGGGCGTGCGCCACTGCCTGCGCGAAAGCCGGTGCGACCATCGTCCTGGTCGGGCGCAAGGTGCGGCCCCTCGAATCACTCTACGATGAGCTCGAAAGTCTCGGCGCGCCAAAACCGGCAATCTATCCAATCGATCTCGAAGGTGCGACGGCGGACGACTACGCCGACATGGCTGAGGCGATTCGCCTGCAGTGTGGTCATCTCGATGCAATCGTGCATGCGGCTGTCATGTTTGATGGCTTGCGTCCGATTGACCAAATCAAGCCGAACGACTGGTTGCGGATCCAGCAGGTTGCACTGAATGCGCCGTTTCTGATCACCCAGGCCTGCATGCCACTGATGCGCGCGCGTGATGACGCCGCGGTGGTTTTCGTGATGGATGATATCGAGCGTGTCGGTAGGGCGTATTGGGGCAGTTACGGCGTCGCGAAGGCTGGGCTCGGTGCCTTTGCCTCGATCCTTCATCAGGAAACCGACAATGGACCTGTCCGTATCCATGCGATATTGCCGCCACCGATGCGAACCGCGCTTCGGCGCATGGCCTATTTCGGCGAGAACACGCTGGAGCGCGAGTTGCCCGATTCGACGGCCGCCGCGGTAACCTGGCTGATCAGCACCGATGGCGCGGCATTGCGCGGACATACGCTTGATCTTCGGTCGGTTGCCTGAGGAGAAGATCGATGAGCACCTTGTCTGCCGGCATTCTGCTGTTTCTGATCATGGATCCGCTCGGCAACATTCCGTTCTTCCTGAGCCTGCTCAAGAATGTTGCCCCCGAGCGTCGGCGCCTCGTGCTGATCCGCGAGTTGCTCATCGCTCTTGGGGTTTTGTTCTTCTTCCTGTTCAGCGGCAAGTATCTGCTCAGCGCCCTGCAGTTGAAGGCCGAATCGGTCAGCATCGCTGGCGGCATCGTCCTGTTCCTGATTGGAATCCGCATGATATTTCCGTCGCGCGACGGTATTTTCGGCGGCGACATCGATACCGAACCGTTCATAGTTCCGATGGCAATTCCAGCGGTGGCGGGGCCATCGACGATGGCGGCGGTCATGTTGCTGGCCAATGGCAATCCGGGGCGCACAGTCGACTGGAGCATTGCCCTGTTTCTGGCGTGGCTGGCCACCTCGGTCTTGCTGGTTTCATCGACCTATTTATACCGCTGGCTTGGCGCAAGCGTCCTTGTAGCGGTTGAGCGTTTGATGGGCATGTTGCTGGTGGCCTTGTCCGTGCAGATGTTCCTGGACGGCGTTGTGGCTTACGTCCGTCACACAGCCTGAGTTAATCTATTTTCTTCATGATACTTAGCAAGCGCATGATTTTTATCATGATTGTGCGATTGATGCGTATGTCCGCCCGGATGCGCCCTTCTGCGGCAGTTTGCCCGCATTAGCTGTTTTGTTAGAAATCTGTCATCAGCCCGGGTTAAACTACCGCTAATGTCAGGGCCTGCCGCTCCTCTATAGAAAGGGTGGTTACGCGGTCAGGACACGCTCCAGGGGTGTCCATTTCAACGAGCCGATCGCATGCCGCGATATGGCTGCTTTTGCCCAAATCCGGTTTAAATCATCTAGAGGAAGGTAGTAATGAACAAGCGTTTGACGATGCGGCTGCTGCCGTTGATGCTTTCTTCGCTGTTTGCCGTGTCCGGCGCCTATGCGCAAAACACTTCGTCAGCACTCAATGGCCGCGTCGTAGATGCGGCGGGTCAACCGGTCACCGGGGCAACTGTGCAGATTCTGCACGTACCATCCGGAACCGTCTCAAACGTGACGACGAATGCGGAAGGCCGCTATCAGGCCCAGGGTTTGCGCGTTGGCGGCCCATACAGGGTCGTTGCCAACAAGGAAGGTGTCACCACCACCATGGATGACGTGTACCTTCGGCTCGCCGAGACGGCAACGGTCAATCTCGCCGAATCCGTAGTGCAGGGACAGCTCGATACGATCACGGTCACCGCGAATGCTCTTTCCGAAACATTTTCGGCAGACAACAAAGGCAGCGGAACGAACCTGTCACAGCGTGACCTGATTGCCATGCCGCAGCCGGATCGCTCGATCCAGAATGTGGTTCGCGCCGATCCAAGAATTGTCATCAGCGATCGTGATCGCGGCTCGTTCTCGGCCAACGGCCAGAACTTTCGCTACAACTCGATCACCGTGGACACGGTCAACGCCGGCGATCCGTTCGGCCTGAATGACAATGGCCTGCCTACGCTTGGCAGTCCGATTTCGCCAGATGCGATCGAGGAGTACAACATCTCGACGGCCAACTTTGACGTCTCGTCCCGTCGCGGTGTGGGTGCCAGCGTCAATGCGGTGACAAAAAGCGGTACCAACGAATTCAAGGGATCAGCGTACTACTCCTTCCAAAATTCGGACTCGATGGTCGGTGAAAATGCGGCTGGTAACAAATGGAGTGGCTACGAGCGCAAGTACACGACCGGTGCAACCTTCAGTGGCCCGCTGATCAAGGACACCTTGTTCTTCTTCGCTTCCTATGAAGAGAGCAGCCAGAAAGCGCCAGGTGCCGTATGGGGGCCTGAGGGATCAGGGGCGACCAACATCGTTCGTGGACTGCCCCAGTCGTTCGTTGATCAGGTCATCGCCGCTGCAGCCAGCTATGGGATTGACGCCGGCAACACCTCGGCGTCAAACGTTGATCTTGAGAGCAAGCGAGGTCTGGTCAAGATTGACTGGAATATCAATTCGGCCCACCGCGCGAGTTTCCGCGCCAGCCGCACGGAAGAGACGCAGCCCGTCATCGTTACCGGCACCTCCAGCCGGCTCAACCTGTCAAGCAACTGGTATCTGTTTGACAAGAAAAACACGAGCTACGCTTTGAGCCTGTATGACGACTGGTCGGATTCGTTCTCGACCGAGGCGTCTGTTGGCTACAACAACTTCGACCAAACCCGTGGTCCGTTGGTTGGCGGTTACCAGCCTGCAGTTACGGTACGCATGAATGGCGAGTCGGGTGTGCCAAGTGTTGTGCTCGGAACCGAGCTCAGCTCGCAAGCCAATGTGCTTGGCGTGAAGACCTGGAACGCCTACTTTGCCGGCAACTGGTTTCTTGGCGATCACACGGTCAAGGCTGGCCTCGACTATCAGAAGGATGATTACTACAACCTGTTTCTGCAGCGCTACAACGGCGCGTACGAATTCAACTCGGTTGATGATTTCCTCTCCGGTACTTATCGCCGCTACCAGGTGAACCAACCTGCCGCGGGTTACTCGCTGAACAACGTCGCGGCTGTGTTCGATCTGAAGCAGTGGGGCTTTTTCGCCCAGGATACGTGGCAGGTAACGGATCGTTTTTCCCTCCAATACGGCGTCCGTTTCGATATTCCCCAACTCGGAAACAGCCCGACCTTCAACGAGTGCTTTGCGTCAGCTCCGGGTACGCTCGGTAATTTCGGCTCTTGTGGTCTCCAGCGCAGCACGTCGAACGCCAGCGCGGCTTTTGGTGGTTACGGCTACAGCAACGCCAGCACGATCGATGGCAATGGCGTGGCCCAGCCTCGCTTCAGCTTCAATTACGCCTTCGACACCGAGCGCATGACCCAGCTTCGCGGCGGACTTGGCGTGTTCATTTCCAATACGCCTGGTGTCTGGATTGCGAATCCTTACTCGAACAACGGCGTCGCCGTCGCACAGTACGACATCAATCGCCTGCGTCTGGCCACAGACCCGGCGTTCAGCGCCAATCCGTACGGCCAGAACGTTCCCGCAAGCAGTTCGACGCCTGGCCTTGGCGGTTCGCGCATGGGTGTCGATCTGGTCGACAAGGATTTCGAGCTGCCCACGGTGCTCAAGTTCACCCTCGGCGTTGATCGCGAATTGCCATGGTGGGGCCTCGTCGCGAGTGCCGAATACCAGAAGCTCGATGT
>JBDTCQ010000198.1:0-6653 GCA_039923515.1 Dokdonella sp. | reverse complement strand
GTGCCGACAGCGTGAAACGCTCGACCGAACGCGCCATCGAATACTCACGCTATCGGAAACTGCTGACCAAGCTGGTCAAGCCGATGCTCGCGCACGCCGAAACCCTGGCTCGCGAACGCGCCCAGATTGAAATCGGCGCAGCACTGACCGCGATTGAACGTGACCTCGGTGATGAGCATGCGCGCCTGGTCGCATTGGCCCGCGTCAATGCCGCCGTGCGCACCGAGGAAATCGAAGCCATCGATGCCGAACTGGAAGCCTTGCGTACCGCGATACCGCAGGCGGCTCCACGACTCGACGCCGTACGCTTCATCTGCAGTCCGGATTTCCTCAATCTGGCTTGAAGGCGGTTAGCGGTTGGCGGTTAGGCTGCCAGATCTGCCGTGTTCGGTTCATTCCAAACCACTCGGCGCACAACGCAGGGCGGGAGATATCCCGCCTTGTGCGCTCTTGTTCCAATGTGCGCACAACCGGAAGTGCTCAAGCCATCCCCGCTTGCGATGGGATCCGTCTTGCTTCTCCCGCCCTGCGTGCTTGGCGGCAAGTCTGTTGGAATGAATTTGATTGATCACGATGTTTCGAGTCAATCCACACTAGACCGAGGCCAGCTGGCGCAATCCATTCCCTATTCCCGACTACGCTGCCTTGGCCTGACGCATCATCAAGGCGAATAAATCGGCGAGTTTGTCACGCATGGCGCGGCGGTCGATGATCATGTCAATCGCGCCGTGATCGAGCAGGAATTCGGAACGCTGGAATCCTTCCGGCAGCGATTCGCGCACGGTCTGTTCAATCACGCGTGCACCGGCAAAACCAATCATGGCTTTCGGCTCGGCGATGTTGATGTCGCCCAGCATGGCGAAGCTGGCCGAGACACCGCCGGTGGTTGGATCCGTCAGAACCGAAATGAATGGCAGGCCCGCCGCACGCAGACGTCCCAGTGCCGCCGAAGTCTTGGCCATCTGCATCAGGGAAAACAGACCTTCCTGCATGCGCGCACCACCGGTCGCACTGAAGCAGACCATGGGCTTGCGTTCGCCCAGAGCGAGTTCGGCGCAGCGCGTGAATTTTTCGCCAACCACTGATCCCATCGACCCGCCCATGAAGGCGAAATCAAACGCGCAGGCAACCAGCGGTCGGCCCTTCATGGTGCCGTGCATGGCGACCATCGCGTCCTTCTCGCCGGTTGATTTCTGTGAGGCGATGATACGATCTTTATACTTTTTCGTATCGCGGAACTTGAGCGGATCGAGCGGTTCCAGATTGCCGAAGACTTCCTCGCCGCTGCCAGCGTCAAACAAAGCCAGGAGGCGTTTGCGTGCGCGGATCTTGTGGTGATGGCTGCACTGCGGGCAAACCATCAGGTTGTTCTCAAGCTCGGGCCCATAGAGCACGGCGCCGCAACCATCGCACTTCTCCCACAGACCTTCCGGGACCTTGCCCCTGCCCGTTGCCATGGTGCGAATGCGTGGTGCCATCAATTTCTGCAACCAGTTCATGTCGTACTGTCTCCGCTTTCTGCGCGCATGTGATCGATGAATGGATCGTTGCGCGTTCGATGTCTGAAGTGTCTTTATCGTCGAACGGCCTGATCGAGGGCTATCCGAATCGGTGCGAGGAATGCATGGATCGCTGCCAGCGCCGAATCACGATCGCCCGCTTCGGCGAGCTTCGCGACGAGTGCACTGCCGATGACGACCGCATCGGCACTCTCAGCCACCTTGACCGCGCTGGCCGCATCACG
The DNA here is from genome assembly GCA_039923515.1 of Dokdonella sp. Lineage (GTDB taxonomy): Bacteria > Pseudomonadota > Gammaproteobacteria > Xanthomonadales > Rhodanobacteraceae > Dokdonella. Next base: position 4,909 of record JBDTCQ010000198.1, on the reverse strand, counting down.
CACACCAAAGCCGACCGCGACCGGAATGGAACCGCCCTGCTTGATGTGCTCGACGCGCTTTCGCACCGCTTCGGTATCAAGCTGGCTGGCGCCGGTGATGCCGGCAAAAGAAACGTAATAGATGAATCCCTCGGCCCGCGCGCGGATCGCCGCAAGTCGGCGGTCGGTTGTCGTAGGCGCGACAAGGAAAATTTCACGCAGGCCTTTTTCACGCAACAGGTTGACCGTGTCGGCTTCCTCAACCGGCACATCGACAATCAGCACCCCATCGATACCGGCCGCGCTGGCCTGCTCGGCAAAACGCGCGTAGCCGTAGATCTCGATTGGATTCAAATACCCCATCAAGACGATTGGCGTGGTCGAATCGGTGTGCCGAAACTCACTGACCCAAGCCAGGATTTGCTGGATTCCGACGCCCTTCGCAATCGCTCGCTCGCTCGAATGCTGGATGGTCGGCCCGTCGGCGACCGGGTCGGAATATGGCACGCCAAGCTCAATCAGATCGGCACCTGCTGCAACCAGGGCATGCATGACCGCGACCATCGCATCGGGCAAAGGATCGCCGGCGGTGATGAAGGGAATCAGACCCTTGCGCCCGGCTTGCTTCAGATCACTGAATCGTTGTTCGATGCGATGGCTCACAGCTCGATGCCTTCGCGCGCCGCGATCGTGTGCACATCCTTGTCACCACGCCCGGACAGATTGCACAGGATCAACTGATCCTTCGGCAGTTCGCGGGCGAGCTTGATGGCCTGAGCCACGGCATGGCTCGATTCGAGCGCGGCGAGGATGCCCTCGGTGCGGGCCAGTTCGTGGAACGCGGCAAGTGCCTCGTCATCGGTGATACCGACGTAGCGCACCCGGCCGCTGTCCTTGAGAAAGGCATGCTCGGGGCCGACACCGGGATAGTCGAGGCCGGCCGAGATCGAATGAGTCTCGGTGATCTGGCCGTTGTCGTCACAGATCACATAGGTGCGATTGCCGTGCAGGACGCCGGGTCGACCCGCACTGAGTGAGGCCGCGTGGCGACCCGTCTCGATGCCGTCACCGGCCGCTTCGGCTCCGACCATCGCGACGTCGCGATCGTTGAGAAAGGCATGGAACAAACCAATCGCGTTCGAGCCCCCACCGACACAAGCCGTCAGCACATCGGGCAGACGCCCATATTGTTCAAACATCTGCGCGCGCGCTTCACGGCCGACGACGGCATTGAAATCGCGCACCATCATCGGATACGGATGCGGGCCGGCAACCGTGCCAATGATGTAGAACGTGTCGCCAACATTCGTCACCCAATCGCGCATCGCCTCGTTGAGCGCATCCTTGAGTGTCTTTGAACCGGAGACGACGGGGACGACCGTCGCACCGAGCAGCTTCATGCGATAGACATTGATCTTCTGCCGCTCGATGTCGACTGCACCCATGTAGACAATGCATTCAAGCCCGAACCGCGCACAGACGGTTGCCGTGGCCACGCCATGCTGACCCGCACCGGTCTCGGCGATGATGCGGCGCTTGCCCATGCGTCGAGCAACCAAAGCCTGGCCGATCGTGTTGTTGATCTTGTGCGCGCCGGTGTGGTTCAGGTCCTCGCGTTTGAGCAGGATCTGCGCCCCGCCAATCTTGTTGGACAGGCGCTCGGCGTGATAAATCGGCGATGGCCGGCCGACGTAGTACTTGAGGTCACGCTCGAACTCGGCGATGAATGCAGGATCCTCACGCATGGCGAGATACGCCGCGGTCAACTCTTCAAGCGGCGGCATGAGGGTTTCCGGCATGAAGATACCGCCGTAGTCGGCGAAGCGCCCATGCGCATCCGGGTAAGCGTGGAAGTCCGTGACAGGAATCGGTTTGTTCATGCTCTTTGCTTGCTCATTCGTGTTCGGTTTTGCGTACTGCATCGATGAAAGCCTGCATGCGCGTTGCATCCTTGATTCCGGGCGCTGACTCGATACCGCTCGATACGTCGACAGCAAACGGCCGCAGGCGCCGGATCGCTTCGCCAACATTGTCCGCATCGAGACCACCCGCGACGATCAACGGGCGATCGAGTTGCGGGCGCTTCGACCAATCGAAGCGTGTACCCTGACCTCCCGGCTCGCCACTGGCATGCGCGTCAAGAAGAAAACCCGCTGCGCCCGGAAATCCAGCCGCATAGCTTGCCACATCCGTGACCGTCGCCATCGGCACCGCTTTCAGATAAGGCAACCCGTGGCTGACGCAATCAGCGACGCTTTCATTGCCGTGAAACTGAAGGGTATTCGGGCGCGTGATCGAAATCACCTGCCGGATCCAGGCTGGCTCATCGTCCATGAACAAGGCTACCGCAGTTACAAGCGGTGGCAGCTCACGGAGGATTTGCGAAGCGAGCGCGGGTTCAACAAATCGTCGACTCTGCCGCGTAAACACGAAGCCGAGCGCGTCGACTCCGATCGCTGCAGCGAATTGCGCATCTTCGGCGCGGGTGATTCCGCAAAATTTACTGCGAACGCGATTCATCGAACGACCTCGGCCGGCAATCCGGAGGCAGCGGGATAGATTGGCGAAACAAAACACAATCCCGAGGCCAAGGCCGTCGGACCCGCTTTGCTGCGATCCCGCCCAGCAAGCAACTCGGCGATCCAAGCTTCGGGACGTTCCCCACGTCCGACTGGAAGCAGCGAACCGACGATATTTCGCACCATGTGATGCAAAAAGGCATTCGCCTCGATGTCGATCACGACCCGATCATCGGTGCGCACCACGCGGATCGAATGCACATTGCGAAACGGCGTGCGCGCTTGGCAAGCAATCGTGCGGAAGGCGGTGAAGTCATTCTCACCAATCAGGGCCTGACTGGCACACTGCATTGCATCGGCATCGAGCGGCTGTCGCTCCCAGGCTACATAGCGCGCATCGAGTGCGGGCCGAGCGACACGGTTGAGGATCGAGTAGCGGTAGCGTCGCCCCAAGGCGCCATAGCGCGCATGGAATGCATCATCGGCCTTTACCGCCCAGCGCACCGCGACGGTTGTTGGCAGCTGCGAATTGACGCCGAGCATCCAACTGCGCTCGCTGCGCACGGCCTCGCTGTCGAAGTGTGCGACTTGGCAGCGCGCATGCACGCCCGCATCGGTGCGCCCGGCACAGGTCACCGCGACCGCATGATCAGCCACGAAGGAAAGCGCTTCCTCGACTACACCCTGCACGGTTGGGCCGTGCGACAGGCGCTGCCAGCCGTGGAAATCCGTACCGTCGTATTCAATGCCGAGCGCGATGCGCAAGCAAGTCTCCGCCACGTGAGTTGAACCGACGATTATAAGGTGCGTGGGGACAGGGCCGGCACGCAAAAGCAAAGAGGCCGGGAATATCCCGGCCTCCGTGTGGCAATGACGCGGCGGATCAGCCGATTTCGGCGATCAGCTTGCGTGCCTCATCCTGCTGGGCCGGCGCACCTTCGGCAAGCACTTCCTCCAGCATCGAGCGCGCGCCATCGGGATCGCCCATGTCGAGATAGGCCTTGGCCAGATCGAGCTTGGTACCGATGGCGTCTTCTCCGGCGAAGAACTCGTCGTCGCTGACTTCAGCAACTGGCACTTCGACGGTCGAAGTATCCGGCAGGTCAAATGCCGGCAACGGCGTGCGCTCGAACGATTCGGCGTGCGCGCTGCTGTGGACGACCGGCGCCACCTCCAGCGGGGGCAGATCGAAGCTGAACGAAGTATCCGCGCTTGGCGCAGGTGTGTGAGTCGGCAGCTCCGTCTCGCCAAGATCGAAGCCGGACGCATCGAATGCCGGCATGCTGGCCGTCTCGAAGTTCTCCGCACCCACAGCAGGCTTCGGCTCGATTTCGTCGGCAAAATCCGGATAGTCCGGGAAATCAGCCGGCGCGCTGGCCTCGTGCTCATCGAAATGGTACGGCTCCGATACGGCTTCCCGCGGGTAGTCGTCCACGATCGAATCCTGATCACTGAACAGCGGATTGTGCGGTGCCAGTTCCTCGCCCATCTTGCGCACCTCGCGCCAGCTGGCCTGATTCGGGTCGGCTACGTAGGCATACATTTCCTCGGCACCTGCCTCAAACTTCTCGGCATCACCCTGGGCGTAGTAAAGGCTCAACAGCTCGAGATGGGCGTTTGGATTGCCCGGATCGGCCTTGACCTGCGCAATCAACTCCTCCTCTTCGGCATCCAACGCGGCAGGGTCGGCATGACCGGCGATTGGAGCATCTCCAAACGTGTCTGCGATCGAGGGGCGTGAGGCTTTGACAACCGGCTTGCGCCTGCGCAACCCGAGAATGCCGAGAACCACCAGAAGGAGTCCGCCGATGCCGGCAGCGCCTAGCGCCAACGGTTGCAAGTACCACGGCGTCGCATCGACTGCAGCGGGCGGTGTTGCGATGACCGGCTTCGGAGTCGGCTTCTTCACTTCCACCGGCTTGGGCGGCTCCTGCTTGGCTGGCTCGACCACGGACGGAGCAGGCTGGATATCGGCCTTGATAGAGTCTGACGGCGCGGGCGAGATGACTTCAGGCGCTGGTGGTGACGAAGAAGAAGTTGTCGAATCCGCCACCACGGCTTTTTCACCGGATGTGCTGGCGTCTCCCCAGATATCGTCCGTGCCGACCTTGACGTCGGGCTTGCCGCTTTCCGGCTTGCCGGTATCGGACTTTTCCGCGACGGGTATTGGCGCAACCGCCGTGGTCAGTGTCGGCGCCACTGCGGTAGCCGTCACGACCGTCGCAGCCGCCTTGCTGGATTCGTCTTGCATCTTCTTCAGTTTGTCGCGCAACTCGGCAAGCTCGGTGCTCTGCAGATTGATGAGCTTCTCATTCTTGCCCTTGATGTCCTCAAGATCCTTGACCCGCGATTTGAGTTCACCGGACTCCTGATCCTTGCTGGTCAGCGCTTCCTTGACCCGAGCCAGCTCC
>JBDTCQ010000197.1:0-9687 GCA_039923515.1 Dokdonella sp. | reverse complement strand
TCGTGAAGCGCAGTTGTGCATGGAGATGATCGCCGATCGCTGCGGCCTTGGTTCGCTTGACATCATGGAATTGAATCCCGCCTTTGACGACCACAACCGAACCGCCAGGCTGGCCGTGGATCTGGTTGAAAGCCTGTTCGGCAAGAGCACCCTGATGCGTGATTGAGGGCTGCCCGTACCGGAGCGGATGTTCCAGCGTCTGCAACTTTTTGACACAATTTGCCGACGCATCGCGGATAGCTTGGCCGTACGCGCCGTCATGGCCCCGTTTCAGGGTGGTTTTGGCGCATTCGCCATGGCACGCGGTTTGCAGCGGATCTGTCCGAGCGTGACGATGTTTCGTGGGCGAAATCCTTGGGGTGGGTCGATAACTCGGCAAATTGCCAGGGTTTGATCCGCACTGGCGAAACATTCTGGAATCGGGCAGTTGTTGTCCGTGCACGTGATGGCGATGGCGGGTGCGGCACATGTTCCTTCGCAAATCCCCGGAAGTCCGACGTCTGGCTGCGCTGAATGCGCCGTCACGGTTCGCTGCGGTCATCGGCAAATGCCTCGCAATCATGGCGCTTGCGGCGGCGATGGTGGTCATCATCGGCGGCAACAGCCATGTCTTCGGTCCGCCGCTGATCGCCTTGCTGCTGACCGCGCTGGTCGCGGTCGTGCTGGTTTCCTTGCGCCCGCGCCTGTTCCTGGCACCGCTCGGTGCTTCGGAGCGCGAGGGTGAACAGGGCTTCCGCGCGGCGATCACTACGGATCCACTTTTTCTGGCAATGCCTTCGCCGGGCTTGCTGGTGGATTGCGAATCGCGCGAAATCCTTGCGGCAAATCCGGCCGCCGCGGAACTTTACGGTTACTCGCCAGCCGAGTTGTGTCAGTTGCCGCTGGCCGCACTGCTGTCAGCCGCCGCAAATCCTGGTCAGGCCGCAGCCGATTTTCCGGCTGCCGGGCTCGCCAGACACCGCCGCGCCGAAGGCAGCGCCTTCTGGGCCGAGCTTCAAATGCGCCGGATTGACCATCTGGCGCGTCCGCTCTGGCTGATGGTCATTGCCGATGTCAGTGCGCGCATGAACCTCGTCCAGGAGCTTGAGGGCAGTGAGTGTTTCGCCTTCGATCTGGTTGATCTCAGCCTTGGCATTGTCTTCAGCCACGATCTCGACGGCACCCTGCAGATGGTCAATCCGGCCTTTGCGCGTGCCGTGGATCTGACGAAGGAAGAACTGGCTGGACGCAATCTGGCCGAGTTTCTTTTGCCGCGCCAGCGTGACGCATTTACAAACTACCTTTCGACCATCGATCAGGATCAGCCAAGCAGTGGTGTCATTCACCTGCGCAAGGGTGATGGTGGCGAATTGGTTTGGGAGTTCCGCAATCGCTTGCGCATTGGCGCCGATGGCAGCAAGTCGGTGTTGTGCTGCGCTGTTGATATCAGCGAACGCACCCGCAACGAAAGGCGCCTGCTCGAGTCCAGTCGCAAGGATCCACTCACCGGTTGTTACAACCGGCGCCACCTGCAGGTTTTCGAGGAAGATGCCGAGCCGGCCGCGTGCTGGGCGGCGATCGTCATCGATATCGATCACCTCAAGCGTTACAACGACACCCACGGCCATCGCGTCGGTGATCAGGCTATCGTAAGCACCGCGCGTACGCTTGAAGGCATGGTGCGCAGCGATGATTCAGTCGTGCGCCTCGGCGGTGATGAGTTCGTGATCCTGTTGCGTCGCTGTGATCAGGCCACGCTCGAATCTTTCGCACTTCGCCTGCAGCGCGCACGGGACAACCAGGTTGCGGTTCCGTTTACCTTCGGCATGGCCATGCGCAAGGATGCCGAGGATCTCGATGAAACCATCCATCGCGCCGACCGTCAGCTGATCGAACGACGCGTCATCGAGCGCAGCAGCATCCGCCTGGGTGGGTCGCGTGAAGCGCGGCCGATGGCGCATCGACGGGTGCCGAGCCTGCGCTTGCCGAATATTTCCGCGGCCGATGCGGACGTCGTTGCGCTGCGGGATGTCGAGGGCTCGGCGTAAGTCCGATCGTTCCGACTACTGGAAGCCGTTGGCGAAGATCAGGTCGGTGTTGATGGTCAGGCAGCTTGGCGTATTCGCGGCGACCCGGCCACGCAACAAAGTGATATGGGTGGGGTCGAACTTCTGCACGTTCTGTCCGCAACTCGCGCTGCTGACATGGCAGTAGCTCATGGCCGAGCCCTTCGGCGAATCGGGAGTGCCGGTCGGGCAACTCACGGCTCCGGAATAGCAGCCACCCTCACCGCTGTAACATTGGTCGATCGTGTTTATTGCTCTGGGATAGAGGCCCGACGTGGCCTCGGTGCAGTGGGTATGCGAAGCACCAAAATTGTGCCCCAGTTCGTGGCCGACGATGAAGGCGCTTGAGGCAACACCGACGCCTGCGTTCGTGAAGATCTGATTGACGCTGTAGCTGCCGCCATAGCTGTTGGTCCGGCAATACGAATTGATCCAGGCAATGCCTGATGCGGAGTTGCCGGATCCGGAGTTGCCGGACAACAGCAGGGCGAATGCGCGACTGACTGCGCCGCTTCCAGCGCTGTAGTTGGCCTGCCAGTAATTGCCGAATTCGTCGAGCATGGCACCCGTGGCCGAGGTATCGGTATTGGCGTAAGGATCCGAGGCCGTGCGCAAATACGTGGTGCCCTGCTTGAGATCGACATCCAGATCGCGCCGGTACATCAGGTTCATCTGGGTGAACAGGTCGGCGATCCAGGCGGTTGCCTGCGTGGTATTGCCAGTGAAGCGCTTGCTCATGAAGGTGGTGTCGGTATCAACCGCGACCACCGCATTGCGCAGCACGCCGGTGGGCGATTGGGCATCCAGCAAATGATCGAGCGGCGATGTCGCAGCGAACGGATTGGGCAGGGAATCTTCGTTGGCGGTGAAATCCAGTTTCACATCGGGCGGCAAGGCATCCTCGGCCTTGATCGCATGCAACTGCCAACCATCCGCGGCGCGTTCGCTGCGCAACTCGAACGGTCCGCTCGCTGCCGAGCCGGCACCGTAGGGTTCACCCTTCAGATCCGCATCAAAGGACAGGGCAACGCGGATACTGCCATCCGGGCTGTAGCCGAGCAGATGGATGCGTTGGCTGCGCGGCAGCTCATGCTCGCCTGCGGCATCGACGAGGATGATGCGTGCGTGGTCTGCGTAAATATCGATGCGGCGAAAACTCATGTCGCTGAATACGCCGGGGCCCGCGGGAAATCCGCTGACCTCGATGCTGGAGCCAACCGGCGTGTTGGCCATATTCGAAATCGTGGACCACGTGAGCGTCGTCGCGGCATTGCCAGCCGTGGCGGCTGCAGAGCCCGTGACGAGGGCGATGGCGAAAAAAAGCTGGAGCAAGAGGCGCATATCCCGAATTCCCTCAGTTGCACATGTCGGGAGTCTGCCTCACTTCGCGCCGCACAAGCGTGATCGTTGCCGCGTCCGCTACCGTTCAAGTCGGCGTCACTTCGCACAGCGCACTGGAATACGGATCCATGCGAAACGGATGGGGCTTGGCATGCGCCCAAAAAGAAAGGGCGCCGTGAGGCGCCCTTTCTGGTCATGCCGGGATGAAATCCCGTTGAGGTTTGCAGGTTACGGAGTGCAGGCCGGTGGCGTATTGCTGTCGCCAAAGACCAGGTCATCGACATCCATTGTATTGCCCGCGGTTGTGGTGGCTTGAGCGGTTTGTTTCGCCACGACGTTGCCAATGTATGGCGAAGACACGGCATTTGCACCGTTATAAATGGTTGCTCCATTTATGCAGACCTGAACCGTCTTGGCGGCGCGATTGAAGATCATGCTGATGTCGAAGTACGTGCCAGCCGTCCATGTCGCACCGGTCGGCTCGTACAGGCCAGTGGTGAAATTCGGCATCTGGATCTGCTGGGTGGCCGCCTTGTCGAAGCGCACCAGGGTGCTGACCACGCCAGCCACAGGATCCTGCGGGTTGAAGTCAAATACCGCACCGTTGGTGGTTCGTGTGATGCGCAGCTTCGCGGTCAGCACAGAGTAAGTGCCCACACCGACAGTCTGCGTTGGCGAGATCGCCGACTGCGATGTCGCCGTCGACGTAGTCGATGTCACACGCAGGTGCTGCAACCCGGCCGCCGCCATGGCACCAGAGATCGTCGTATTGGCTGCACTGCTCCCGAACCAGCCCTGTTGAGTATTGACCGCACCTAACGTGAACGGCGACTCGAAGCCCGTGCTGTAGGTGTTGGCTGCCGAAGACAGCGCGCGGAAGGTTGCGGTAGCAGCCGCAGTGTTGTTGCCAATGTCCGTCTGCAAGGCTCCAATCGCGATCGTGTTGGTGTAAGCCCCGGGTGCTGCGGCTTTCACATCAACCTTCACGTTGCAACCAGCTGCCGGAATCTGCGCGGCTGTTTCAAGCGTCACGCTGCTGCCGCCACCTGCCACTGTCACCGTACCGGCTGGGCACGATGTCGATGCATTTGGCGTGGCATCAACCGTCAATCCGGCCGGCAATGTGTTGACTAGCGCAGCGGTCAGGTTCGCCGTTCCTGCAGCGTTGAACTGCCCGAGACTGATCGTCAGCGTGCTCGGCAACGCAAAGTCCACGCCGTTCGGGGCAAATGCCATGGCGACCGACGGGATCGGCGGAGGCAGGGTCCCGTTGGGATCCAGCGTGACCGAGTAGTCTTCCGCTTGGCCGTAGCCGCTTGAGGTACACGCTTCACCCGCCGTGCTGAAATTCTTGACCACGCGCATGCGGGTCACGCCGGGAGTTGCCGAAGCTGGAACCGTGAATGGTGCGCTGGTTTGCTTGGCGTCGAGACCCGTCGAATTCACGATCGATCCCAGTTCGTAGCGTTCAGACGCATTCTCGGCAAACACACCGTCCTGGTTCCAGTCGAAATAGGCGCGATAGACGTTGGTGTAGTTGCCATCGGAGTTGCCTTTCACGGTCATCGTGTAGGTTGCGCCGGGCACCAAGGTGCCATTGACAGCCAGGAAGTTCTCCAGTGGCGCTCCACCCGTCGTGGCAGCGGACGCATTGTTGATTCCGTCCAGCTGAACCAGCGTGATCGGTTCGACACCGCTGGTGAAGGCGCGTGGGCAATACGGTGCCGGGAAGGTACCCGCGGTGACCGTGAGTACATCACTGCCGGCCGCCGTGCTGTTGCCGAGATCGGTTTGCAGCGCGCCGGCCGGGATTGTATTGGTGAAGGTTCCCGGGCTGACTGCGCGGACATTGACCGTGACCGTGCAATTGCCACTGACGGGGATCTGCGCACCGCTGGCCAGGCTGACCAGGCTGGTGCCGGCTGCGGCCGTCACCGTGCCGCTGGCGCAAGTGCTGGCAGCATTCGGCGTGGGAGCAACCAGCAGGCCTGCCGGCAAGGTGTCGGCGAGCGCTGAGGTCAGGTTTGCCGCGACGGCATTCGTGTTGCCAAGCGTGATCGTCAACGTGCTCGGCGTGCCTGCGCTGACCGAAGCCGGCGCAAATGCGACGGTATTGGTCGGAGCAATGAACACCGGAGCAGTGACCGTCAGGCTGGCATTTGCTGCCGCTGCATTGTTGCCCGTGCTGGTTTGCAGGGCACCGGCGGCGATCGTGTTGTTGTAGACACTGGCCGAAGCCGAAGCCACATCAACCGAGACCGTGCAACTGCTCGCTGCGGGAATCTGCGCTCCACTGCCGAGCGATACCGACCCTGCTCCGCTGACTGCCGTGACCGTGCCGCTAGCGCAGGTCGTCGAAGCGGCAGGAGTTGCCGCAACCACGAGGCCGCTCGGGAAGGTGTCGACCAGATTCGCACTCAAGGTCGACGCCGCTGGGCCGGCATTGTTCAGCGTGATGGTCAGCGTGCTGGTCACGTTGGTTTCAACGCTGGCCGGTGCAAACGCCTTGCTCACCGTGGGTGCCTGCGAGCCGCCATTCGGCACCGTGAACGTCAGCGGCACCGTGACGGTGGCCGCATTGGTCGCATTGCTGCCAATGCACAAGGTCGCCGTGTAGACACCAGCGCTGAGGCCTGCGGCATCAAACACAACCGGAACAGTCTGCGAACCGGCAAAGCCCAGCGAACCGGACGTGGGAGTCACGCTGGCCCACGATGGCAAGGCGCAACTGACCGTGCCCTGGACGAAGGCGGACATGTTCAACGTGCCCGGATCGCTCTGGAACTGCGTCGGATTGTCGTACGGTGCGTAGAGGACTGGCGGATTGCCGACTTGCGTATCCGGACTCGTGCGCCACGCCCAGAGCGGGTTCGCCGCGGAGCCAGCGCCGGTTCCATTCATGGTCGGGGTAACGCTCAGCCAGTAGCGGCCTGTTGGAAGATCCAGCGCAGGGACGGCGGCTGCCGAAAGCGCAAGCTGTACCGTGCCGGCTGTGCCGGTGATGCCGGTTGTCGCTGCAGTGCCGATGGCGGCCGTGTAGGTCCAGACCGGCGCAGAGCCAAAACCTTCCGGAGCACCTGCCGGAAGTCCGGCGTTGTCGGCATAGATGCTGAAGGTGACCGACGGCGTGTTGGCTGCCGTCAGGTTGCCGGATGGAATGACAAAGCCGTTTGCGCGCAACGTGGTGACATGCGTGGTTCCGGAGATGTCGAAGTTCTGGAACCAGTAGTTTCCTTCCGACACGCCGGAGTAGTAGCCACCCAATTGGCCGCTGCCCGAAGTTGTCGTGTTGAGCGGCGTGACCTGTGCGCTACCCGTGCTCGTGACCGACCAGTTCAACGTCGGGTTGCCGATGTTTGAAATCGTCAAGCCATTGCTGACCGTGGTATCCGAGCTGCCCGAGAGTGCGGCAGGGGTGACCTGGATGACCGGACCGGCCGGACTCAGGGCAATTGGCAGGTGCAGGGTCGGCTCGTCGCCCGCGCTTGGGGTCAGGATCAGTTCACCCAGATTCCACTGTGACGAAGTCAGCAGGGCACCGTGTGCGGTAACGGTGATCGTGCGCGATCCGGTGGAGCTGATCGTGAACGAGGCCGGGGAGAAATCGATGGCACCTGCCGGGAAACCAACGGCTGACAAGGTGTAGGTCTGGCTACCCGAGCGGGCACGACGGAACGTACGCGTGAACGTCGTGTCGCCGATGAAGTTCGCCTTGGCCATGCTGGCCAGGTTCAAGGTCGAGATGTCGCCAGCGGTTGCCGGATTGGCGGCAAGGAAGTTGGCAGCAGTCTCGTCCATGATCAGACCGACCTTGGAGGCCGCACTCAGATTGACGCGACCCGAGCCGTAATCCCACAGACGCACTGGGCTGCCGTCTTCGTTGACCGCACCAAAATTGTTCGAGCTCAGGTTGAGCGCCGATTTCACTTGAGTTGCGGACCATGTCGGATTCAGTGCGCGCATCAATGCCGCAGCGCCCGCCATGTGCGGACTCGACATCGAGGTTCCGTTGCTGAGGAAGACGCCGTTCGGGCCAACCACGCTGCTGGCTCCGACCGCGAGGATATCCACGCCGGGTCCGGTGATGTCGGGCTTGACCATGCCTTGGCCGTTGACCAGACGAGGTCCGCGGAAGCTGAAGCCGGCGATGACATCGCCTTGGGCCGGGAAGGCCTGTGCAGAGATATCGATCGAGACGGTCGCGGTGGCAGGATTCGATCCCGCTTCTAGATTGAGCCAGTTGCTCATCAACATCGACCACGAGGTATCTGCGGCGCCGAGGTTGAGATAAACCGCATCGACAAAGATGACGCCAATGGCGCCCGCGTTGAGGGCTGCCGTGCGCCGTGCGCCACTGCCGCATGAGCTGGCAGTGCCATCAAGGTGCAATACGGCCACGGCACCCTGGGCAAGCGGTGGTGGCGGCAGATCATCAAAGCCATCGGCAAAAATGCGATCGCTGGGTGAGCCACTGCGTACGAACGTGTTGGCCGGATACGCGGCGCAACCGTCGGTCGAGCCGTTGGCAAAATTTGGGCTCTTGATCAGCGGAACATTGATCAGGTTCTGGGTTGGTAGCGGTGCGCCACCCGGGCGCATCGGAATGTCCTGCGTGTTTGCCGGCGGGCTTGCTTCGCTGGTGAGATCGAGGCTGACCGCGATGATGCGATCTTCGGTCGAGGCGGCAACGGTCTCAACCCATGGTTCCATGTGGTTGACCTGGCCCTGGGGGTTGGGTACCGAGGTGCTGGTGTTGCCTGCCGAGGCGGCAACGAAGGTGCCGGCGGCGACCGCATTGCGGAAGGCCGTCGATGTTGCATCGGTCCACGGCGAGGTGCCGCCGCTGATCGAGTAGTTGATGACGTCAACGCCATCGGCGATCGCCTGGTTGGCGGATTGCGCGGTCGCTGTGCTCGGGCAGGTCGACGGGCAGGCCAGATAGGCGATCACGTTGGCGTGCGGTGCCACGCCCGAGATGGTGAACAGACCGCTGGAGAAGGTCGCGCTCCAGGTGTTGCCGGCCACCGTACTCGCGGTATGCGAGCCGTGACCCTGCGTGTCGGTTCCGGTCGTTCCGGGGGCAGCGAAGTTGTAGATGCCGATCAGTTTGTCGTTGCACTTGCCTGCATCGACGCCGCCAGTCGCGCATTGGCCGAGATAGGTGCCATTGCCCTTGGGATTCTGGTGGATGTAGCCGTCAATCGGTCCGACTGCCGCAAAAGCCGGGCTTTCCCAGTTGATGCCGGTGTCGATATCGCCGATCAGGATGCCTTCGCCCTTGGTGGCGACGCCGCTGGCGGTCATGCCGCCCCAGATCGAGGTGGCGCCAATGAAGGCGGGGCCGCGGTCGGTGGCCAGCTCAAGCTCATGCTCGCGCTCGATGAACATCACGTCCGGACGCTTCATCACTTCGGAAGCTTCCGCCGTGGTGAGGCGGACGATCACTGCATTCAAGGCGTGCTGCATGCGCGCCATCACGTCGAGCGGACGGCGCAGGTTGGTCCCAAGCTCATCGACAAAGGCTTGTTGCTTCGATTCGAGATAGCCCACATAGGCAAGCGCGGATGCGGAGTTCACATCGATCTTGGCGCTGGGCATGCCATTGCGCACGATGTGATCAGGAGCGCGCAAGCTCTGGACTTCGCCGGCATAGGTGGCCAGCGGCGCTTCCTTGAAAACGATCGTGTAGTAGGCGGGTCCTTCGACCGGCGAAGCCAGCAAGGTGTTGGCCAAAGCCAGCTTCGGCAGGGTCGCCGAGAAATTGATGATCGGGTTGTAGCTTGTCGCGGAAACTGACGACGTGAGACCCGTCATCAATGTCAACGCAAGCGCGCTTGCCAACGGCGTCGTACGCCTTTTGGCACCGCGTATTACGGTGGAAGTCCAATTCATGTCTATCCCCAAATGAAAGCGAAAGGTTGTGTGCAAAGAGCCCGCCGCGAACGCGGCAAGCCAGACAGCAAAACGGTGAAGCCCCTGTAATTCACTCCTGAATCAAGCCCAACGGCTGATACCCGTCGATCTTGGCCCTAGCCGAGGCTTTAAGCAACTTGATTCCGGAGACCCCCCCCCGGATTTCACCGGAAACGCGTTTTTGGACCTCCGAGGACGGCGTCAGGCCTGAAAAACAGGTTGAAACGCGCAGGATGTTTGCGGCAGCACGGCGCGGTTTTGATCAGGGTCGGGGCGATCGAAGCATGGGCCTACTGTCGCAACAGGGTCTTCCAGTGCGGAAACCGTGGGCATCGGCCAAGGGTTTGCGTGAAGGCGTCCGCCGCGTTCGGGTTTTTGATATGCCGAT
>JBDTCQ010000196.1:0-7316 GCA_039923515.1 Dokdonella sp. | reverse complement strand
TCAGTTGGTTAGAGTCCCGGATTGTGATTCCGGATGTCGGGGGTTCGAGTCCCCTCGCTCACCCCAATTCAAGCAGTTCGAGAGTTTTAGATCGGATCGTGTTTTGTTAGACTTGTCTGTCTGTTCGGGTCGTTAGCTCAGTTGGTAGAGCAGTTGACTCTTAATCAATAGGTCGAAGGTTCGAATCCTTCACGACCCACCAAACAGATTCCGATCGCAATCAAAGCGGGCGGTGACAAGTCCGGTTCCGGCGCTCAGTCCGGAACCAGTCTGCGGGTTCCAGGCGTTGCGAATGTGGCGGAATTGGTAGACGCGCTGGATTTAGGTTCCAGTGGGGCAACCCGTGAGAGTTCGAGTCTCTCCTTTCGCACCAGGTCGGACTATCCCGACGGCATACATCGCCTGCAGAGCAGGCGTGCTGCGTTCTCACTTCTCTGCGTGGCCGTGAGTTCCGTATCCCACGGTGCGGCACGCCCTGCTGATTCTCAGCAGACAAGATGGCCAAAACCGAATCCGGCTTGCCTGTGTTCTGCTCCACAGGGAGAAAAGCGTGCTCGCAGATCGCCTGAGGCAGGGCAAGATTCTTGGCGTGACAATGAGGACGTGCCTGAACTGTCGGTTGTGCGACGTTTTCAGAGCGATCAGTATTGGCAAATCATCTGCCGCCCCCTGCGAATCCCTGCCGCAATGCTTTATCATTGCCGGCTAGCCACGCCCGGCTGAAGGTCGGGATCTGTCGTTTCAAGGAGCATCCATGCAAGTTTCGGTTGAGAACGTCGGCAATCTCGGACGCAAGCTGACAGTGCGCATTCCCGCCGCACGCCTCGAGGATACGGTTCGCAATCGCGTCCAGGAAATGGGCCGCAGTGCGCGGTTGAAGGGCTTCCGCCCCGGCAAGGTACCGACCAAGGTGATCGAACAGCGGTTTGGTTCGCAGATCCGTGGCGAGGCCCTGTCGGAGTTGATCGGATCCTCATTCCAGGAAGCGATCAACACCGAGAAGCTGCGTCCAGCCATGCAGCCGTCGATTTCGACCAGCGGCAAGCCTGAGAACGGCGAGATCGAGTACACGGCCACGTTTGAAGTCATGCCCGAGATCGGCAAACTCGATGTCAGTGGACTGGAAATCGTTAAGCAGACTTCGAGCGTCGAAGACGCGGATATCGATGCGATGATTGAAACCTTGCGCATGCAGCGGCGCACCTGGATCCCGGTTGACCGCAAGGCGCAGGCCGGTGACATGGTGCTGTTCGAGTTCTCCGCGCAGGCAGCGGATTTCCGTTATCCGGAGACGGGTACCGATCGGGTTGGCACGATCGTCGGTTCGGATGCCCTGTTCAAGGGACTTGAGGATCAGCTTGTTGGTCATGTGGTTGATGACGAATTTGAGAAGAACCTTGATTTTCCTGCTGATTTCCGTATTGACGGACTTGCCGGCAAGTCGGCGCTCGCGAATTTCAAGATCGTGCGCGTTCAGGAAGCCAAGATGCCGGAGTTGGATGAGGCGTTCCTTTCGACATTCGGCGTGAGCGAAGGCGGCTTGTCCCGCTTCCGCAACGACGTGCGCGACAACCTCGAGCGCGAGTTGGCGGCCGCGTTGACTTCGCGCCTGAAGGCAGCGGCGGTCGAGAAGCTGATTGATGCGCACGCCGATCTTGAGTTGCCGCAAGGTCTGGTTGACGGTGAAGCCCGGGAACTGGCACGCCAATCGGCGGGTGACAAAAATGTTGCCGTTGCCCATGAGCCGTTTCTGCCTTCCGCACGTCGCCGCGTGGCCGGTGGCATGCTGCTCGCCGAAATCGCCCGCCAGAACCAGATCCGCGTCGATATGCGCCGTGTTTCCGAAGCGCTCAGCGCGATCGCGTCGACCTACGAAGAGCCTGAACAGGTCGTTGAACTTTATTCGAAGGATCCCCAGTTGATGAGCGGTCTGCAGAGTCGTGTGCTTGAGGATCAGGTAGTCGACTGGATTGCGGAGAATGCCAAGGTCAGCGAGAAGAAGCTGAGCTTCAGTGAAATCATGCGTCCCGGTGCCTGAGCACCGGACTCAACGGAGATCCAGCATGTCCAGCCATACGCCAAGTCAGGGTCTCAATCTCGTGCCGATGGTCGTCGAACAGACGGCCCGCGGTGAGCGTGCCTACGACATCTACTCCCGTTTGCTCAAGGAGCGGGTAATCTTTCTGGTCGGTCCGATCGACGACTACGTGGCCAATGTGGTTGTTGCCCAGTTGTTGTTCCTGGAATCGGAAAACCCGGACAAGGACATCAATCTTTACATCAACAGTCCGGGCGGCGTGGTTACCGCAGGATTGGCGATCTACGACACCATGCGCTTCCTCAAGCCTGATGTGAGCACGATGGTGATCGGTCAAGCTGCGAGCATGGGCTCGTTCCTGCTTGCTGCGGGCGCCAAAGGCAAGCGTTACGCGCTGCCGAATTCGCGCGTGATGATCCATCAGCCCTCGGGCGGGGCACAGGGGCAGGCCACAGACATCGAGATTCAGGCCAGGGAAATCCTCTATCTGCGTCGCCGCCTCAATGAGGAGCTTGCCCAGAACACCGGACAGCCGATTGAGCGCATTGAGCGCGACGTCGAACGCGACCTGTTCTTCAATGCGCAGGATGCGAAGGCCTATGGCCTGATTGATGCCGTGCTCGAACGGCGTCCGAACGAGACCGTTCATCCGGTTTGAGAACCTATCCGCTGGTGTGCAAATGCGGGGATTCCGGTTCGGCCGACAAGGCCGGACATCGCGGAATGCTGTGTTATGCTCGCGCGGCATCATGTAGAACAACCCGAGGCGTGGCATGACTGAAGAGCGACAAAGCCGATCGGGCGACGGCGGAAAGATCCTCTATTGCTCTTTCTGCGGGAAAAGCCAGCACGAAGTCCGCAAGCTCATTGCGGGCCCGTCCGTATTCATCTGTGATGAATGCGTGGAGCTGTGCAACGACATCATTCGTGAAGAGCTTGAGGAAAAAGCCGCTTCGGCACGCAGTCACCTGCCCAAGCCAAAGGAAATCCTCGACGTCCTCGATCAGTATGTGATCGGCCAGTCGCGGGCCAAGAAAGTCCTCGCGGTTGCCGTCTACAACCACTACAAGCGCCTTGAGTCGCGCAGCCGCAATGATGATGTCGAGTTGGCGAAGTCGAATATCTTGCTGGTAGGACCGACCGGTTCGGGCAAAACCCTGCTTGCGGAAACGCTTGCGCGTCTGCTCAACGTGCCGTTCACGATTGCCGATGCGACAACGCTGACTGAAGCCGGTTACGTGGGTGAGGATGTCGAGAACATCATCCAGAAACTCCTGCAAAAGTGCGACTACGACGTCGAAAAGGCACAGAGTGGCATTGTCTACATCGATGAGATTGACAAGATTTCGCGCAAGAGCGAGAACCCCTCGATCACTCGGGATGTTTCGGGTGAGGGCGTGCAGCAGGCCTTGCTCAAGCTGATCGAAGGTACGATTGCTTCGGTGCCACCGCAAGGCGGTCGCAAGCATCCCCAGCAGGAATTTTTGCAGGTCGATACCAAAAATGTGTTGTTTATTGTCGGCGGCGCGTTTTCCGGCCTCGAGAAAATCATCCAGCAGCGTTCCGAAACCACCGGCATCGGGTTCAGCGCCGAGATCCGCTCCAGCGCGAACAAGGCCGATACGGGCAAACTGCTCGGACAGGTTCAGCCCGGCGACCTGATCAAGTTTGGTCTGATTCCGGAGTTTGTTGGGCGTCTTCCTGTTGTGGCCACGCTTGAAGAGCTCGATGAGCCCGCCTTGGTCAGGATCCTCAGCGAGCCGAAGAACGCCATCACCAAGCAGTTCAAGCGCCTGTTCGAGATGGAGGGGGTCGAACTCGAGTTTCGTCCAGACGCGTTGACTGCCGTTGCCCACAAAGCCCTTGAGCGAAAGACGGGTGCGCGCGGACTGCGCACGATTCTTGAACAGATTCTGCTGGATACGATGTTTGATCTGCCGTCACTTGAACATGTCAGCAAGGTTGTCATCGACGAAGCCGTGATCAATGGGCAGGCCGAGCCCTACCTGATATACCAGGGCAACATGCAGGCACGCGCCGCAGCTGCGGATTGACCTGGCCTGCCGCGTGGCGGCTTCATTCCCTTGCATTGCGGCTCATTGCCCGCACTTGACCCAACGGCAGCGTGCATTCACGCTGCCGTTTGACTTTACCGATGCCAAGCGAGCCAGGATTCAAAGTGATGGAAGAAGCCAGCATGACCACTGCGGATAGAAACAATGGCGTGATCGAAATGCCGATCTTGCCCCTGCGCGATGTTGTGGTTTATCCGCACATGGTCATTCCCTTGTTCGTTGGTCGCGAAAAATCGGTCAGTGCGCTCGATGCCGCGATGGAGGCGGACAAGCAGATCCTGCTGGTCGCCCAGCGCAGCCCGGATGTCGACGAACCGGAAGCAGGTGATCTCTATTCGATCGGCACGGTGGCATCAATCCTGCAACTGCTCAAATTGCCTGACGGCACGATCAAGGTGCTCGTTGAAGGCACCTCGCGCGCCGAAATCGTCGGCTACTCCGAACGCAATGGTGTGCTGACCGGCCGCGCGCGATCGATAGATCCTGTCTACACGCGCAAAGAAAGAGAGGTCGACGTCACCGCCCGCTCGCTGGTCGCCCTTTTTGAGCAACTGGTCAAGCTGTCAAGGAAGATCCCGCCCGAGTTGCTGACGACCCTCGCCGGGCTGGAGGATCCGTCACGACTTGCCGACACGATCGCTGCTCATCTGTCGGTGCGCTTGCAGGACAAGCAGCAGGTTCTGGAAACTCCTGATGTCGCCGATCGACTCGAACAACTGCTTGGATTGGTCGATGGCGAGATCGATGTGCAGCAGATCGAAAAGCGCATTCGCGGTCGGGTCAAGACGCAGATGGAGAAAAGCCAGCGCGAGTATTACCTCAACGAACAGATGAAGGCGATCCAGAAGGAGCTGGGCGATTCGGAAGACGCGCCCAATGAACTCGAAGAGCTTTCGCGAAAGATTGAAGCGGCTGGCATGCCCAAAGTCACGCTGGCCAAGGCGCGTGCCGAACTCGGCAAGCTCAAACAGATGTCGCCGATGTCAGCCGAAGCGACGGTCGTGCGCAATTACATCGACTGGATGGTAGGTGCTCCGTGGAAGAAGCGCACAAAGGTTCGCAAGGATCTGCGCATGGCCCAGGAAGTGCTCGATGCTGATCATTTTGGTCTGGAGAAGGTCAAGGATCGCATCCTCGAGTACTTGGCCGTGCAACAGCGCGTGCGCACGATGAAAGGTCCGATCCTGTGTCTGGTCGGGCCGCCGGGCGTGGGCAAGACTTCGCTGGGCCAGTCGATCGCGAAGGCAACCAATCGCAAGTTTGTACGCATGTCGCTCGGTGGCGTGCGCGACGAGGCGGAAATCCGCGGGCATCGACGGACCTATATCGGATCGATGCCGGGTCGCATCATCCAAAACATGTCGAAAGCCGGTACGCGCAATCCGCTCTTCGTGCTTGATGAGATCGACAAGATGTCGATGGATTTTCGTGGCGACCCAGCCTCGGCCCTGCTCGAGGTGCTCGATCCCGAGCAGAACAACGCGTTCAGCGACCACTATCTTGAAGTCGATTTTGATCTCAGTGAAGTGATGTGGATCGCGACGGCGAACTCCCTGAACATTCCGGGTCCGCTGCTCGATCGCATGGAAGTCATCCGGATCCCCGGCTACACCGAGGAAGAAAAGGTCAACATTGCCGAACGTTACCTGGTTCCCAAGCAACTCAAGGCGAATGGCCTGAAGGTAAGCGAGCTGAGCGTGGACGAGAGTGCAATCCGCGACATCATTCGTTACTACACCCGCGAATCCGGGGTGCGCAACCTCGAGCGCGAGATTTCCAAGATCTGTCGTAAGGTCGTCAAGGAGCTGAGCCTCGCCGGGCCGGAGAAGCCAGCCAAAGGCAAGGCTGTCGCTAAGGCGGGCAGCGCGAAGAAATCGTTGATCAAAAAGCGCAGCAGCATGAAAGTGACTGCGCGCAATCTCGAGAACTATCTCGGCGTGCAGAAATTCAATTTCGGACGCGCCGAGTTGCAGAACGAGGTGGGTCTGGTAACCGGACTTGCCTGGACCGAAGTGGGCGGCGACTTGCTCAGCATCGAAGCCACCACGGTGCCCGGAAAAGGCAAGCTCCAGCACACCGGGCAACTCGGCGATGTCATGCAGGAGTCGATCCAGGCGGCGCTCAGTGTGGTTCGTGCGCGTGTCGATCTGCTTGGTATCGATCCGGAGTTCTATCAGAAACTTGATGTGCATATCCACGTGCCGGAAGGGGCTACGCCGAAGGACGGCCCCAGCGCCGGTATCGCGATGTGTACGGCTCTGGTGTCGGCATTGACCAAGATTCCGATTCGCTCGGACGTTGCCATGACCGGTGAGATCACTCTCCGCGGCCGTGTGTTGCCGATTGGCGGACTCAAGGAGAAGCTGCTTGCAGCGCATCGCGGCGGCGTCGGTACGGTCATCATTCCCGAGGATAATCGCAAGGATCTCGCGGACATACCGGCAAACGTTACCGAGTCACTTCATATACGACCGGTCAAGTGGATCGATGAAGTGCTCGATATCGCGCTTGAGCATCCCTTGACGCCGTCCAAGCGATCCGAGCCGCCACCGGCAGCCGTTGTGCCAGGCAAGCGCAAGGCCCGGCATTCGCAACTGCCGACAAGACCACACTGAAAACAGCGGATTCACGTCCGCCGGCATTGTTACCGAAACCGTGCTCCAGGCATTGACGTTCGCGTTCGTTTTTGATTTCGATCCGGACCTTTGAAAAAACGCTGAAACCCCCGCATAACCTTGTGTTGCGCGGTTTCGGGGGCGCTGGTATAAAGGTCTCGCCACGGCTCATCAATGCCCCTTGTATTGGCAGAGCCGCGGGGGAACAAACTCGCGCTGGAGGTCACCCCACCTCGTTCGTACTGCGTGACTAGTTCATTCCAAACAAATCCGGGTTGCTGCTCGAAAGGGAGTTGATAATGAATAAAGGTGAATTTGTAGGTGCGGTCGCCGATGCTGCTGAGATGACAAAAGCCGATGCAGAGCGCGCGGTCGAAGCCGTGTTCAAGGTAGTCAAGAAAGCGTTGAAGTCGGGCGACAGCATTTCGCTGGTCGGCTTTGGTACCTTCAGTGTGCGCAAGCGCGCTGCGCGTACCGGTCGCAACCCACGCACCGGTGAAGCAATCAAGATCAAAGCATCCAAGGTTCCGGCATTCAAGGCCGGCAAGGGCCTCAAGGACGCGATCAACTGACGCATCTGGGTGCTTA
>JBDTCQ010000195.1:0-3918 GCA_039923515.1 Dokdonella sp. | reverse complement strand
CAAGCGGCTGCAACGCAGTAGCGAGTGCCGACATCAGGGCTTGATTGTGCACTCCGCCGCCGCAGGCAAGCACGCGGCGAGCAGGTGATCCGCTCTTGCACAGCGCTTCAACGGTGCTGCGCACGCTCAACGCCAGCAGGGTCGCCTGGACATCGGCCGGCTTGATCTGCCGGGATCCAAGTCGCGCATCGAGCCAATCGAGGTTGAAATATTCGCGCCCGGTACTCTTCGGCGGCAACAGGCTGAAATAGGGGTCGCCCAGCAATTCATCGAGCAAGTCGGAATCAACCGTGCCCGAGTTTGCCCATGCACCCCCGGCATCGCAGGGCGCCCCGGTATGCCGGGCATTCCAGGCATCGAGCAGGCAGTTGGCCGGGCCGGTGTCGAATCCGAGGATGTCGCTCGGCGTGTTGAGCAGGCTGAGGTTGGCGATCCCGCCCAGATTGAGCAGAGCGCAGGGCATGAGATGGGTAAATGCCGCCGCATGAAAGGCTGGAGCCAGTGGTGCGCCCTGACCGCCGGCCGCGACATCGGCACGGCGAAAATCGGCCACGGTCTGAATGCCGGTGCGCTCGGCGATCACCGCGGCATCACCGATCTGCAGGGAAAACGGATGCGGGCCGTCAGGCCGGTGCCGAATGGTTTGACCGTGCGAGCCGATTGCGCGGACTTCGTTGGCTGAAACGCCGGCATGGGCCAGCAAGGTTGTCGCTGCCTCGGCGAAGCACACGCCAACCACCACATCGAGGGCGCCAAACTCATCGAGCGGGATCGACGCGTTCGCTGCGGTCAGGGCCAGCAGGCGCGTGCGGATTTCGGTGGGATATGGAAAAGTCTGGGCGGCAATCACATGTATTGCGGCAGCGGGGTCGTGAGGATGCGGCCTAAGTCGCGGCGGCTCAGTTTCGGAGGAAACAGGGTCGCTAGCGTGATCAAAACGCACCAGTGCTGCATCGATACCGTCTGCGCTGGTTCCCGAAATCAGCCCAAGAAACAACTCGGACATTGAACGCGCCTAGTTCTGACGGGCCAGATGCACGGTTTCAACCATCTTGAGGCGAGCCAGGAGCACGCCGGAGCCCTTGTTGAATCGGGCGAGTTCGCTGGCTGGCAATGGCTCTTCTTTGGGCAGGGTGACAGTCAGCGGGTCGCGGTGCTGGCCATTGAGGCGGAATTCGTAGTGAAGATGCGGGCCGGTCGCGAGTCCAGTCATTCCGACATAGCCAATCACCTGCCCCTGACTGACGCTTTGGCCAACCTTGCCGGCAGCAAAGCGCGACATGTGGCCATACAGCGTCGTGAACTTGCCTTGATGCTGCAGGATGACCACGTTGCCGTAGCCGCTCTGTGTGCCACGAAAGATAATCTTGCCTGCACCCGCAGCGCGGATGGGTGTGCCGCTCGGGGCGGCGTAGTCAACGCCGCGATGGGCGCGCATCTTGCCAAGGATCGGATGCATGCGCCCGACCGAGAACTTGGAGGAAATCCGGGTGAATTCGACGGGCGTGCGCAGAAATGCCTTGCGCAACGGTCGGCCATCTTCGGTGTAGTAGAGCGTTTCACCCTTCGCATTGGTGTAGCGGATGGCTGTGAAGCGTTTGCCCTGGTTGGTGAACGTGGCGGCAATGATGTCGCCCCCATGCAGGCGCTCGCCATCCCGGTAAACCTGGTCGTAAATAACGCTGAAGCTGTCTCCGACGCGCAAATCCTGCGCGAAATCGATGTCATACCCAAATGCATTCGCCAGGCGCAGGGTCATCAAATCACTCATGCCCGCCTGGTCGCCGGCTTCGAACAGCGAACTGTTGATCACGCCGTGAGCCACCTCGACACGACGCTCAAGCGCACGATCCTGGACCGACTCGGTGACCTTGTCGGTCGCAAATTTCAGGATCACCCGCGCCGCGTCGCTGCGATCAAATCGCAGGGCGCGCAACGAGCCTGAACTATCGATATCGAAAGCAAATTCGTCGCCGGGGCGGATCCGGCGCAAGGCGGTCGCATCGGACTGCGCATCAAGCGCGCGCTGAAGATCGGTCGGCGCCAATCCCTGCTCGCGAAAAATATCCGAGAGCGACTGACCGGACTTGACCACAGCCAGCTTCCAGTCGGGTTCGTTGCCAGCGTCGGCCGCAAGGCTTGCAATAGCAGCATCTGCGCTGGCGCTGGCAGGCAAGGGTGGCAGTGGAAGCTGCAGGGTGGTCAGTGCGGAATTTTCCATGTCGCTGCGCGTGGCGCTGGCGAACGTGGGCATGATGACGCCGACCAGGACCGTCAACAGCACTGCGCTTCCGCCAAGGATCAAGTGCTCACTCCGCCAGGATGCTGGCGCTGCGGCAACCTTGCGGATGAAAGTCCACGTTTGATTGCGCAGTGAGCGCTTCAATTCAGGGGTGAGCGCGTGTCGCCGGATAGGATCCTGGCTGGCGATGCGATTCGCATGCTGGGGAGGCGGATTCGTTTCGCTCACAATCGCGTTCCGGGGACTGGCCGCGTAACATAACGGCGTCTTGCAAGCCCCGTCAATGTCAATGATGTCGCGGGGTTACGAAACATTTCTCGATTAACGAACAATTAACCGATCTTTCACCTTTGCGCCTCAAAACCGTGTTTTTGGGGCACCTAACCTGAACGAGTAGACGAACCCATGACCGATATTCAATCCGCACTTGATCTGATTGGCCGAGGGGCCGAGGAGATCATCAAGCGCGAGGAGTTGGCGGCTCGCCTCAAGCTTGGGCGTCCGCTGCGGATCAAGGCCGGCTTCGATCCAACCGCGCCGGATCTGCACATCGGCCATACCGTACTGCTCAACAAGATGCGCCAGTTTCAGGATCTCGGTCACCAGGTGATCTTTCTGATTGGTGATTTCACCGGGATGATCGGTGATCCGACCGGGAAAAACGTCACGCGCAAACCGCTGACGCGCGAGGATGTCGAAGCCAATGCCGTCACCTACACTGAGCAAGTATTCAAGGTGTTGGATCGCGAGCGCACCGAAGTCCGCTTCAATTCCGAATGGTTTGGAGCGATGGGTGCAGCCGACATGATCAAGCTCGCAGGCCAGTACACGGTAGCGCGCATGCTCGAGCGCGATGATTTCTCCAAGCGGTACGCAGCCCAGCAATCCATCTCGATCCATGAGTTCCTCTATCCGCTCGTGCAAGGCTATGACTCAGTCGCCTTGAAGGCTGATGTCGAACTCGGTGGCACTGATCAGAAATTCAATCTGCTGATGGGCCGTGGGCTGCAGGAGCACTACGCTCAGCCGCCCCAGGTCGTGCTGACCATGCCGTTGCTGGAAGGCCTCGATGGTGTTGCCAAGATGTCGAAATCGCTGGGCAACTACATCGGCATCAACGAGCCAGCCATTGATATGGTCACCAAGACGCTCAAGATTGGCGACGAGCTCATGTGGCGCTGGATCGAGCTGCTCAGTTTCGAAATCTCGCTGGCCGAAATTGAGGTCTTGAAGCGCGATATCGCCTCGGGTCAGCTCAACCCACGTGATCTCAAGTTGCGCCTGGCGCGCGAGTTGACGACACGATTCCATGACGCCGCTGCGGCCGAGCAAGCCATTGCCGGCTGGAACGCAGTCGTGCGTGGTCAAGGCGATACCAGCCACTTGCCGCTGAATGAGGTTCTGGTGCCAAGCGAAGGGTTGCGTCTGGCCGCTCTACTGACTGCCTGCGGACTGACAGCCAGCAACTCGGAAGCCACTCGCAAGCTCAAGGAAAGTGCTGTGCGCATTGATGCTGAAGTTGGAGTCGACGCACAGCGTGTCTTTACAGCGGGCTTCGAGGGCGTTCTGCAGGTCGGCAAGCGCAATTTTTCGCGAGTTCGATTGATCGCAAGTTAATCAATTTCGCTTCGTTGCTCGCAGCGCGCAGAAACGTATCCGGCGTGAACGCCCTTCCT
>JBDTCQ010000194.1:0-6362 GCA_039923515.1 Dokdonella sp. | reverse complement strand
AGGCCAGCACGATCAAACCCATGGCCAGCCACAGCACCGGCAATCCGGGCAGCACGATCAACGCCAATGCCACGAGCAGGCTGCCAAGCGAGATTCCGGCAACAATCAGGTTGCGTGAACGAGGCGGCTGGCCGAAATCCGCGGATTGGCGTCTTCGATTGTGCATGGGCAAGTTCAGGCGTGCGCAACCTTGAAATCGTAGGTCGCGTCGCGCGTTGCCTGCTGCACGAAATTGCCCTGGATCAAGTCGATTCCAGAAGCCCACAAGGATGCCGCCACGCGCGCTTCCTCAACCCGTGGGGCGATTACGCGGCGGCCGCTGGCGTGGGCCAGGTTGACCAGGTCACGCAGCTCGTTGCGATGATCGCCAGCACGATCGCCGGTATAGCGTGGCGAGAGCTTGATGAAGTCCACCGGCAAGTGCATCAGCATGTCGGTGGCACGGTCGCCGCCTTCCACACCGGAGAGGGTGAGGCTGACCCCAAGCTGCTTCATGGCCAGGGCGAAGCCCATGTAACTGGCGAGGTGCTTGCTGGCATCTTCCATGCGCAGGTCGATCGAGATCTGTGCAGCGGGGATGCGTCGTGATTCGAGCGCCTGGCGCATCCAGTCGACGCGATCCGGTTCATGCACGCTGAGCGCGGACTGGTTGACGAAAAGTCGCACGTTGTCGCCGCTGCGGCGATGCTCGGCAATGGTGTCGAGGCAACTCTCGAGCATCCAGCGATCCACCTCGCCAATCAGTTGTGCATTCTCGGCGGCCGGAATCAATTCAGCGGCCGAGTAAACCCGACCTTCGTCGGTTGATAGTCGAAGCAAGGCCTGGAACTGTTTCTCTTCCTCGCCGTGGAGCGACACAATCGGCTGGTAGACGACGCGGAAGCTCGCGTCACGCAGAGCATTGCGAATCAGTTCTGCCATCGGATCCGCCGGCACCTCAGGCGTCGGCGCAATGCTCACGATGTTGGCCTTGATCACCGTTTCGACAACGAGGGGCGCGTCGAGCAAGGATTGTTCGGCCGTCTCGATCATCGCCCGCGCATCGCCTACAGCTGCTGAAAACGCGCAGATGCCGACAGCAATACTCATCTCAGACCGCGAGCCCGCGGAACTGAACTCATGCTCGGTCACCGCCTTGCGCAATTGCAGGGAAAACTCATCGAGAGCCGTTATCGAGCGATCCGGATTGAGCAGGAGGAAATCGCTGTCGCCGCTGCGCGCGAACATGTCGTTCTTGCCGAGTTGATTCTCGATCTGCGCTGCGAGCTCATCGACGAGCTGGGCAAACTTCGCTTTGCCCAGGCGCCGTCGCAAGTCACCTTCCGACTCCAGCGCGATGTAGAGGATGCCGCCATTGCGCGTGGCGGCGTCTTCCATGGCCAGCAGCTCGGTCAGGCGCGCGCTGATCTCGGCGGGCGAATGGCCGCGCTTGACCGGATCCCGCAACACCGGCGCGCGATGTCTCGCAAGCTGACGTGCCCGACGCACACGGCTGGTGACGGCGGAGATCAGATGGCGGGGTGCAATGGGTTTGCTGAGGAAATCATCGCCGCCTGCATTCAGAGCCTCGAAGTGCTTTTCGGTGTCACCTTCACCCGAAAGGAACACGATCGGTGTCGACAGATACGCTTCGCGCTCACGGATCAGCGCGGTCAATTCAATGCCGTTGCAGACTGGCATGTTCAGATCCATGAGGATCAGATCCGGGCTGAATTCGTCGAGCTTGTCGAGCACGGCAGACGCTTCGCCGACAGCGAGCGTGTGCATTCCGTTCTTGCGCAGGATCGACTCGGCAAAGAACGCCTGCGAACGATCATCCTCGACGATCATGATGCGGAATGGCTCCGCTTCTCCACTTTGACCGAGTTCGCGAATCCGGTTGATGACGGTTTCAGCGCTCTCCGGCTGCACGATATGGGCGTCGCAACCGGCGCGCATCGCACGCAGTCGCGCAGTCAGATCGGATTTTCCGGCACCGTGGGCGATCAGCAGGATGCGCTGGTCGCTGCGGTTGCGCGCGGCCTGCACGAGGGCGCCGATCTCCTCAATGTATTGCTGGTATTCGCCATCAAGCATGACCAGGGCCGGGGTCGAGCGACTCAGCCAATCCTTGAGTTCATCGACGCCATCGAAGTGCTTCAGCGCATACCCGAGCATGCCCAGTTGCAGGTCGATGGCGGCGGCCATGTCGCTGCGATCGTGCAGGTGGCAGGCAATTCGGGCCGCGCTCGTGCTCGCGGGTTCCTCGGCGAGGTCGCGCTCGACATCGCTGGATGCCGTGCTGGGCCCGGCGATCTCGATCATCTCGACCGCTGGAGTCGTGATTTCAACAGCCGCTGCAACGATGCTGTCATCCCGAGGCGGGTCAATGGTCAGTTCGACAGCATGTTCTGCGGGCAATGTTTCCCGCGTGTCTTCGGGCTCGACCGGAGCAGCCGCCAAGGCCGCCTCGACGAAGGCTGGGCCAATCCGGTCCGGGGTTGGCTGCGAGGCAAAACGTAGCCAGTAGCGTGACGGTGGCCGAGTCAGCAGGGGAAAACCGTTCTCTTCGCTCGCGGCATAGCCAAACAGGCCGGACGGATGGTCATCGTGTCCGAGTGCGGCGTCGGCTTCTCCGGCACTGCCGGCCTCGAGCGCCTCGAATCGCGCCGCCAGCTCTTCGAGCACATGCGCATCCGGGGCGATCGGTGGATCGAGCAGGGTCCAGAGATCTTCGGCAAAGTGCTCGAGTCGGCTGGCGGTGGCGCGCTCCTCAAGCAGCCGACAAGTGCTGGCGAGCGCCTCGGTGTCTTCGGCCAGGAGCAGGGCCGCGTTGATGTCCCAGCCGGATGCACACAGGCGCTTGCCGCGCTGGCACAGGTCGCCCGTACGCAGCGGAATCTGGGTGACGTGCGCCGCGCGCAAACGCGGACGTCGAGAGGACGGCTCCCTAACCTGCATGTATTCCCCCTAGCAGGATTGAACTATACCAGCGCACGGATACATGGCCCGCATTCAAAACGGCTTGACGACAACAAGTATGACAATCCCGATCAGCAGCAGCGCCGGAACCTCGTTGAAGATGCGCAACCAGCGGCTTGATCGGGTAAAGCTGTCCGTGGCGAACTGGCGGACCATGCGCACCAGCAGGATGTGATAGCCGATCAGGCAGGCCACCAGCACCAGCTTCAGGTGGAACCAGATTCCCGTGTGCAGGTAGGCGGGCGCATTGAGCATCCACCAGGCCATCAGGGCCAGGCCAAAGATCACCGCGAGCGCGCCACCGACATGAGTGATCCTCAGCAAACGCCGCTGCATGATTTTCAGTCGTTCGCGAACGACCGCCTCGCTTGCCTCGATGTGGTAGATGAACAGACGCGGCAGATAGAACAGTCCGGCAAACCACGTCACCACGAAAATCACATGGAAGGCCTTCAACCAGAGCATCGATTCGATCCGCGCGGTAACATGCCTCGAGTATAGCCGCGCTTGACCTCGCGCCGCGTCGATGGCTATAAGCGCAGTCCGTTCCGCCCGCCCGGTATCTCCATTCCCATGGCTCCCCCGCACTTCGTCATCCGCCAGGTCGACCCGGCCCGCTCGCGCAGGAACTGGTTTTTCCTGGCTCTGGCCTGGCTCGGCTCGCTGACTCTGGCCGTGGTCGTTACCAGCCTGTTTCTCGTGGCGAAGCCGCCCAATGCCAGCCAGATCCCGATAGACAGTCTGGATACCTCGGCACTGAAGATGCGCATCGCCGTACTCGAGCGCTCCGAGCAGGTTGCCAAGGCGGCACTCGCCGAACTGCAGCAAACCCTGCGTGATCGCGAAGAGGAAATCGCCGGGGTGCGCGCCGATCTGGCCTTCTACGGGCGGCTGGTCGGCGGGGCCAAGCGTGAAGGACTGGCCGTGCACGCGCTTAGCCTCAGGCCGGTGCCGGATTCGCGGGCGTGGAACTTTTCCGCCACGTTGACCCAGAATTTCAAGCGTGGCCCGGAAACCCGCGGCAAATTGACGTTGACGGTTTCCGGCATCCGCAATGGCGTACTTGAAACCCTCGAATGGAAGGATCTTGCGCAAAAGCCTGACGATTCCGGAATCGACTACTCGTTCAAGTATTTTGAACAGATAAACGGCACCATCATGTTGCCCGAGAGCTTCGATCCGAATCGCGTGCGCGCCAGCGCCGATGGTGATGGCGGCCATAGCGATCAGGAATTCTCGTGGAACGACGCGGCCAAGGCCGAGGAGAAAGAAAATGTTCGGCAGTGAAAAACGCGGTAGTCGTTCGATGTCCGCAATCACCACCCTGGTCGCCGAGGGCACCACGATTCGCGGCGACATCGAGTTTGATGGCGGCTTGCACATGGATGGTTCGGTCGAGGGCTCGATCACGGCCCAGGGCGCCAAAGCGGTGCTGACCTTGAGTGAAAAGGGGCGCGTGAACGGCGAGATCCGCACGCCCAATGCGGTCATCAATGGCCAGGTCAAAGGCGACATCATCGTCTCCGAACGCCTTGAGCTGGCGGCGCAGGCGCGTATTGACGGCAACGTCTACTACAAGGTGCTGGAAATGGCCGCCGGTGCCCAGCTCAGCGGCAAGATGATCTACCAGGCCGAGCCGCCGCGGCAGTTGAGTGGCCCCGGAGCCAAGACAGATGACGAGAGTGATGACGAGCGCATCGAGGCAGAGCCGGCAAAAGCTTGAAACAGGCCGATCCGGCACGATTTGATTGGTTCCCCTGCGTTGATTGCTGCATCCTGTCCGTATGAGTGAAGCCCCGACCCCAACCTATCTCGACTTTTCCGACGCGCCGATGGTATTCACCGCGGCCGCCGCGGGCAAGGTCACCGAATTGATTGCCGAGGAAGGCAATCCCGAGCTGAAGTTGCGCGTCTACATCAGTGGCGGCGGTTGCTCGGGCTTCCAGTACGGATTCACGTTTGATGAGGAATGCGCCGAGGATGATCTGGCCATCGAGCGCGATGGTGTGTTCCTGCTGGTCGATCCGCTGAGCCTGCAATATCTGAGCGGCGCTGAGATCGACTATGCCGAATCGCTGACCGGTGCCCAGTTTGTCATCCGCAATCCCAATGCCAAGACCACCTGCGGCTGCGGGTCTTCGTTTGCGGTTTAGTCCGCACCTGCTTGCTGCCGGAATCGCGGATCGATGAGCGCCGAGCTGCGCAGCCGCCAGAATGTCTTTGCCGCCCTGGCCCTCGATCGCTGCGGCGAACGCCGACCGGATCAGGCTTGGCTCGATAACGCGCTGCACTCGCCAAGCTCCCGATTCATTGTCCTCGATCCCGACGGTCAGGCGTTGGTAACGGCGGGTGCGCAGCATTTGCGTCAGCTTGATGTCGCTGAAAAAGCCACCTTGCTGGAGCTGGCCTCACCGAGTCTGCTGGGCGTCGACGAGAGCCAGGTTGCACATTTCCTGCTCGCGCCGGATGCGCCGGACGCGACACGCATCGCCGCAGCCAGTGGCGGTCAATTCATGGATTTGCGCCGTGCCGGGCGGATTCTGCCCGCATTCGAGGCCGGATTGTTTGCCTACGCGCGCGGCCTCGCCCACTGGCAGGCGCGCACTCGCTGGTGCAGCGCCTGCGGGAGTGCGCTCGTGCTCGAGTGGGCTGGCCACCGCGCCCACTGCAGCAACCCGGCTTGTGCGATTGAGCACTACCCGCGCACCGATCCGGCCATCATTGTCATCGTCACCTGGCGCGATGCCTGCCTGCTCGGACGTCAGGCCACATGGCCAAAGGGCCGCTTTTCGACCCTGGCTGGATTCGTCGAGCCGGGCGAGACGCTGGAGGATGCCGTGCGGCGCGAAGTGTTCGAGGAAGCCGGCGTGCGCGTGGTCGACAGCGACTACCACTCCTCGCAGCCGTGGCCGTTTCCGTCCTCGCTGATGCTCGGCTTCACTGCGCGTGCCGATGATCCGACCATCAAGGTGGGTGACGAGATCGATGAGGCACGCTGGTTCGAGGTGGATGAGTTTGTCCGCGATCTGGAATCGGGCGTACTCGCGCTGCCGCCACCGCTCTCGGTTTCCTGGCGTCTCATCGAGCATTGGCTCAAGCAGGCCAGTGGATTGGAGCTGGCCAAGTTGAAGATGCCGACCGCTTGGCAATGACTGGACGCGGAAGCTGCGCCCGCTACAATCCGGAACATTCTCGCCAGCGCCGGATCCCATGGCCACGACCCTGATTGCGATTCTCCTTGTCCTGTTGAGCATGCACGCATTGCCGGACCTGATGCGCTTTCGCCGCTACGGCTGGTTGCACGACATGCTGACTCCGGCCGAAGGGCGAGCCCATGCCACTCCATCGCGAACGCTCTGGATTACTGGCCTGCTGCTGGTGGCCACGGCCCTGATCCAGGC
>JBDTCQ010000193.1:0-10014 GCA_039923515.1 Dokdonella sp. | reverse complement strand
TGCATTGACAACGCGAACATCGACCGCGATGTAGGCTTCGCTCTTCTTGCCACCGAGCGCGATGCCCTTGAAGCTGATGCCGCCGCCCGTGCTTGCGGTGTTTTCCTCGTATGAAGTGACGGTGCCCATGACCAGGTAATCAGCGCCGGTCAACTTGCCGATGCTGGCACCCGTACCCGAGCGAACGCGACCCGAAGCCGCCAGATTCTGCTCTTCGAGGACACTTTCAAGCTTGGCTCGTTCGACCACCCGGAAGCTCCCGGTGCTCGACAACTCATTGGACAACATGCCGGAAAGCTCCCAGCCCACTCCTCCACGCCACCAACCGGCGCC
Source organism: Dokdonella sp. (assembly GCA_039923515.1). GTDB lineage: Bacteria > Pseudomonadota > Gammaproteobacteria > Xanthomonadales > Rhodanobacteraceae > Dokdonella. The sequence continues at coordinate 9,681 of JBDTCQ010000193.1, read as the reverse complement.
CGATTCGTTCTTGAACTCGGCAACACCGACCGATGGCTTGCCACCCTGGGCGAGCGCAGCACCGGCAAAGCCCATTCCAGCAAGGGCCAGCGTGGCCATGACGACAAACTTCTTCATCTTTCCTCTCCCGTAGACTTCAAAATCTCGACATTCATCCGGGCGGCAATCCTGCCGATCCGGTTGTCTCGTTGTAACCAGCCTCATGGTTGCCATACCAGTCAGGGCGATACGCAAACCACGATCGGCGAATATTCTAGCAGCGGGCCGCAGCCAAATTGATACATGGCCGTCACCCGCACTTGTCCGGCACATCACATGTTACCTGTGATCGGCATCGCATTCCCCGGTGCCGCGAATATGTCTTGTGCAGATAACGCCGCGGCAACACGAGGTTAACTGATCCGACACATGGAATTTGTAAGCTTGCAGACAGACTCCCTGATGCCATCATCGACATGCACAACCAGCGCCATACTGAAGCGAACATTCTCGGCTATCGACTAGACCGCATCGAGGCGGATCATCCCGAAAAAACCCACTATGAGGTTACCTGTCCGGAAAACGGAAACATCATTGCCCGTTTTCGTGATCGCCCGGCGGCCGAACGCTTCATTGTCACGCGAGAACTCCGCCATATCAGTGTTCGGCCGAGCAATCCGGCGTACTGAACCAGCCGATATCTCCTTGCCAAACGGCGGACGTTGCGTTCAAAGTCAGTCTCCGGTTCAAAGGAGGCTGCCCCTTGAGTGACGTTACCATCCTGCATAATCCGCGCTGCACGAAATCCCGTGCCACTCTCGCGCTGTTGACCGATCGCGGCATTGAGCCAACCATCGTCGACTATCTGAATGAACCGCCTTCCATGGAGGAACTGGCGAAGATCATCGGTATGCTCGGCAGTGGCGCGCGAGGATTGATGCGAACTGAAGAATCCGAGTACCGCGAACTCGGCCTCGATGACGAAAGCCTGTCCGAGCGTGACCTTGTCGCGGCGATGTGCGAACACCCTCGCCTGATCCAGCGACCGATTGTAGTAACAAACGGCAAGGCTGCCATCGGGCGTCCGCCGGAAGCGATTCTGGGCATCCTTTGATGGACAAATTCCAGGGCATGCACCTGTTTGCCCGTGTTGTCGAAACCGGAAGTTTCACGGCTGCCGCCGGAGCGCTCGGTATTTCCCGCGCCCTGGCCAGCAAGTTGATCCAGACCCTCGAGGAAAGCCTCGGCGTTCGCCTGCTCAATCGCACAACGCGCCGGGTCAGCCTGACCGATGCGGGTCGCAACTACTACCAGCGCATCAGCGATATTCTTGCGCAGCTCGCCGAAGCCGAGGCTGAAGCGGCCGAAATGCAGGTGGAACCGCGCGGAAAGATGCGGGTCAGTGCACCCATCTCCTTTTCAGTCCGGCACCTGGCCCCAGCCTTGTCCGAATTCCAGCGTCGCTATCCGCGCGTCGAACTTGAGCTCGAACTGAGTGACAGGGTCGTCGACCTCGTCGACGAAGGCTTCGATCTGGCCATCCGCATCGGCAAGCTTGCCGACTCGTCCCTCGTTGCGCGACGCATCGCGCCAGCTTGCCTGATCATGGTTGCCTCGCCGCGCTATCTCGAACGTGCTGGCACTCCGCGTGAACCCGCCGATCTGGTCAAACACAACTTCATGATTTACACCCTGGCCAGCCGTCGCGACGAGATCACTCTCGAACGCGGCAACGAATCGGTGTCAACGCGACTCCGCGGCAATCTGCTTGTCGACAATGGCGACTACATCGCCGCTGCGGCGCTTGAAGGGCATGGAATCAGCGTGCTGCCGACCTTCATCATCGGCGAGCACCTGAGACGGGGTGAGCTCGTTCCGGTGCTGCAAGACTGGAAAATCCCGTCAATCGGAATTCATGCCGTTTATGCGCAGACCCGCTCGTTGCCGGCCAAGACGCGGGTATTGATCGATTTTCTGGTCGAGCGCTTTGGTCCCGAGCCCTATTGGGAAACCCCCTGCCCGGCGGCCTCGACTTCTAGCCCGTAATCGTAAAGCTGTCGGCGTCCATCCACGCAGGAAAGCGTTCGCGATGCGCCGCCAGTAATTCGGGATCGAGCGTGGTCGTGACCACTTGTTCCTGCGCACCGAGTTCGACGAGTGGCTGGCCGAGGAAATCCAGGACCGCGCTGTCGCCCGCATAGGCGATGTTGTTGCCATCGGTTCCGACCCGATTGACGCCAACGCAGTAGCTCAGATTCTCGATGGCACGCGCGCGCAGCAGGCTTGACCAGGCGTAACGACGCGGCGCGGGCCAGTTAGCAACAAACAGGATGAGGTCGTAGTCGAATCGCGCGGCAGTGCGGTCATAGCGGTTGCGCGACCAGACCGGGAAGCGCAAGTCGTAGCAGACTTGCGGGCAGATTCGCCAACCCTTGAGTTCGACGATCAGGCGTTCGCTGCCACCGGCGTAGCGGAGATGTTCGTCGGCCATGCGAAACAGATGACGCTTGTCGTAGATCTCATGGCTGCCGTCAGGCTTCGCCCAGATCAGTCTATTGAGACATTTTTCGCCCTCACGGATGATCAGGCTGCCCGTGACAACGGCACCCACCTCGACCGCGAGCGCACTGAGCCAACGTATGCCATCACCGTCCATGCCCTCCGCGTTGCCGAGCAGTTCGTTGGTAAAACCACTGAGGAAAGTCTCGGGCAGCACGATCAAATCGCTCTGACCGTGCAGGCTGCGCACAAGCTCACCGTAGTACGCACGGTTCGCGGGGGCATCGTGCCAGCGGGTGTTGCCCTGGACCAGCGATACACGCAACGGTGGGATGGGCATGGCGCTCACCTCAAAGCGTGCTCAATCGCTCGGCGCCGGCGCGGAGGATCTCATCCGATTTGGCGAAGCAGAAACGGATCAGGCGCATCCCGGGAGGGGCCGAATCATAGAACGCCGAAATCGGGATCGCCGCAACTCCGGCATGCGCAACCAGCCATTCGCAAAAACTGAAATCGTCCTTGTCGCTCAGTGCCGAGTAGTCGACCAGCTGAAAATAAGCCCCGGCAACCGGCAACAGGCGAAATTTTGTCGGCGCCAGCAGTTCGCGAAAGAAATCACGCCGGGCCTGATAGAAAGCCGGCAATTCCAGATAGTGCTCCGGCATCTTTTCAAGAATCTCGGCGAGGGCAACCTGGGCCGGCGTGAAAGTGCAGAACGTCAGATACTGATGAACCTTGCGGAACTCGGTACTGAGGCTGCGCGGCGCCACGCAATAGCCGACCTTCCAGCCTGTGCAGTGATAGGTCTTGCCGAACGAACTGATGACAAAGCTGCGCGCCGCCAATTCCGCATGACGCAGCACACTCTGATGCAGTGCGCCGTCAAACACGATGTGCTCGTAGACCTCATCCGAAAGGACAATGATATCGGTGTCGCGCGTGATCTCGGCCAGGGAATCGAGATCCGCCGCAGCAAACACGGCACCCGATGGATTGTGCGGTGAATTGACGATGATCATGCGCGTGCGCGTCGTGATCGCGTCGCGAACTCGCTGCCAGTCAACCGAGAAGTCGGCACTATCCAGCGGAACATGCACGGCGATCCCGCCGTTGAGTTCGATCGCCGGCTCGTAGCTGTCGTAGCAAGGATCAAGCACGATGACTTCATCACCGAGCCGGACAACGGCGGCAATTGCCGCGAACAGTGCTTCGGTAGCACCCGACGTCACCGTCACTTCGGTATCGGCATCAACCTTGCACTGATAGAGGGCTTCACATTTGCGCGCAATTTGCTGGCGAAGAGCTGGCCAGCCGGTGGCGGGCGCGTATTGGTTCTTGCCCGAGTTCATCGCCTCGGTCAGGGCGTCACGCAGCGCTTGTGGCCCGTCAAAATCGGGAAAGCCCTGACCCAGGTTGACAGCATTGTGGCTCGCCGCCAATTGACTCATGACCGTGAAGATCGAGGTTCCGACCTTTGGCAACTTGGTTTCAATCTTCATCGCAACCCATTGGCTCACAAAGAGAAACGGCGCGTGATTGGCACGCGCCGTGGTACACGATAACCCAGATTGAAGGTCGCAGGCAGCGAGTCAGACTGCTCCCGCGTCCTTCGCCACCTGATAGCCGGCGCCTGTTTCGAGGATCACGCGGTTCAGGCGCTGGACAAAGGCCGCCGGATCATCCAGCTGAGCACCTTCGGCCACTTGCGCCTGTTCAAGCAGCAACAGGGCGAGATCCTTCGAACGCCCGGCGTCGGTCTCCGCATCGAGACGCTTGAGCAGGGCGTGGGCCGGATTGATCTCAAGCACCGGTGCGGAATCAGGCATGTCGTGACCGGACTGCTTGAGCACGCGACGCAGGTGCAAGGCCATGTCGTACTCATCGAGTACCAGGCACGAAGGCGAATCGATCAGGCGACGACTGACCTTGACGTCGCTGACCCGGTCACCGAGCAAGTCCTTGAGCTTGGCGACAACGCCAGATGCAGCTTCCTCGGTGGCCTTGTGCGCCTCGGCATCGGACGAATCCAGCTCGATCTCGCCCTTGCCGATGTGGCGCAGTTTCTTGCCGGCATATTCGGTCAGATAACCAGCCATCCACTCATCGATACGGTCGGACATCAGCAGCACTTCAACGCCCTTGGCGCGCAGTGACTCCAGTTGCGGACTGCCCTTGGCCGCCGCATGCGAATCGGCGGTGATGTACCAAATCACCTCCTGCCCCGCTTGCATACGGCCGATGTAGTCATCCAGAGACACGCTCGGCGCCGAGCTTTCGGAATGCGTCGAGGCAAACCGCAGCAGCTTGGCGATGCGCTCGCGGTTGCTGGCATCTTCGGCAATGCCTTCCTTGAGCACGCCACCGAAGGCGCCCCAGAAAGTCGTGTACTTGTCGGCCTCGTCCTTGGCCAGCTTGTCGAGCAGATCGAGCACTCGCTTGGTGCAGGCGCCCTTGATGCGTTCGACCTGACGATTCTGTTGCAGGATCTCGCGACTGACGTTGAGCGGCAGGTCATCAGAATCGACCACGCCGCGGACGAAACGCAGATAGGCCGGCAGCAACTGTTCGCTCGCATCCATGATGAATACGCGGCGTATATACAGCTTGAGTCCGCTGCGTTCCTCACGACCATTCATGAAATCGAACGGTGCCTTGGCTGGAACGAACAGCAGTGAGGTGAAGTTCTGAGCGCCCTCGACGCGGTTGTGCGTCCAGGCCAGCGCGTCACTGAAATCGTGGCTCAGCGATTTGTAGAAATTCTGGTATTCCTCATCCTTGAGCTCGCTCTTTGGACGTGTCCACAAGGCGGATGCCGAGTTCACCGTCTCCCAAACATCACCCGGCTTGCCGTCGACTTCCCTGGGCATGCGGATCGGGAAAGCAATGTGATCGGAATAACGTGAGACCAGGCTGCGCACCTTCCAGGCATCCAGGAACTCACTCTCATCCTCCTTCAGGTGCAGGGTAACCGTGGTTCCGCGGGGAGCAACCTCGACCGCATCGAGCGTGTATTCGCCCTTGCCATCACTTTCCCAGCGCACGCCCGCAGCCGCCCCGCTGCCGGCTTGGCGGCTGACGACGCTGACCTTGTCGGCCACGACAAACGCCGAATAGAAGCCGACTCCGAACTGGCCGATTAGCCGGCTGTCCGCCTTCTTTTCAGAGGCGAGCGATTCGAGGTAGCGGCGGGTTCCGGAACTGGCAATCGTACCGAGATTGGCGACCAACTCGTCGCGGCTCATGCCGATGCCATTGTCGTTCACACTGAGTGTGCGCGCTTCCTTGTCGATCGAAATATCAATGCGCAGCTCGGAATCATTGGACATCCATTCGGGATGCGCCATCGACTCAAAGCGCAGCTTGTCGCAGGCATCGGAGGCATTCGAGACGAGTTCGCGAAGGAAGATTTCCTTGTGCGAATAGAGCGAGTGGGTGACCAGATGCAAGACCTGGGCTACCTCGGCTTCAAACTTGCGGGTTTCAGTGGTGCTGGCGGACATCGGCAAGGGCCTTCAAAGAGTCTGAGCTGCCTTGCTGGTGGGGGTCGCGGCACCATTTTTCAAGCATGGAAGGGGGAATTGTTGGAAAGGCGAAAGCAATACGGCCGCCTTGCGGCGGCCGTATTGCTGACGAGGAGCAAAGACGCGACTCGATGCTCCAAGACGGATTTTCTTGCCGCCAATTACTCCTGCGGAGCGATCGGCGTGCTGAGATCTTCCTTGATGCGTGCCTTCTTGCCCTGCAAACCACGCAGGTAATAGAGCTTTGCGCCACGCACCGAACCACGGCGCTTGACCACGACGGACTCGATGATCTGGCTATGAGACTGGAAGACGCGCTCGACGCCGGTGCCATGCGACATCTTGCGCACGGTAAAGGCGGAACTGAGGCCGGCATTCTTCTTGGCGATGACCACGCCTTCGTATGCCTGGACGCGCTCGCGGTTGCCTTCCTTGACTTTGACGTTGACCACGACAGTATCGCCGGGGCTGAACTTCGGCAGGGTGCGGGTGATCTGTTCTGCTTCGAATTGTTGGAGGAGGTTCATGGCATTCACCAGTATCGTTGGATTCATCTTGCAGGTTCGGCTCCAGCCGCCCCGCTATTCCTTGGCCGCCTGATGTTCCTGGCGGAATTCTTCAAGCAACGTGCGGGCCTCATCATCGAGTTCCAAACGTGCCAGCAAATCGGGGCGGCGCAGCCAGGTTCTTCCAAGAGCCTGCTTGCGACGCCAGCGCCGGATCATCGCGTGATCACCCGACATCAATTCTTTTGGTACCTCACCGAGGTCATCGCTGACCGGCCGGGTGTAGCGCGGGCAATCCAGCAGGCCTCCGGTAAAGGAATCCTGCTCGGCGGACTGCGCATCGTTCAACGCGCCATCCTGCAATCGCCCAATCGCGTCGATCACGACCGCTGCTGCCAATTCGCCACCTGAGAGAACGTAGTCGCCGATGGAGATTTCCTCGTCGACCAGGTTTTCCAGCACGCGTTCGTCAACACCCTCGTAACGACCGCACAACAGGATCAACCGATCCCGGCGAGCCAGCTCGACGACTTTTTCCTGCGTGAGTCGCACTCCCTGCGGACTCAGGTAAATCACGCTTGCCGGCTCCACCGAAGCCGCACGCACCTTTTCGAGTGCATCGCGCAACGGCGCAATCGTCATCAACATGCCGGGGCCGCCACCAAAAGGACGACTGTCGACGGTGCGGTGATTGTCGGTCGCGAAATCCCGCGGATTGCAGGTTTTCACCTCAAGCAACCCACGCTCCTGCGCCCTGCCCACCACACCAATCCCGGCACAGGAATCGATGAATTCGGGAAACAGCGTGATGACGTCGATGCGCATCGCGCGGTATCCGTTCGATTCCTAGAACTCCGGATCCCAGTCGACCGTGACGCTACCGACAGCAAAATCCACAGCCTTCACATAATCATCGAGCACGAAAGGCAACAACCGCTCACGCTCGCCATCACGCACTACCATCACATCGTTGGCACCGGTCGCGAGCAGATGCGAGATCCGGCCCAGCGAAACGCCTTCAATCGTGACAACCTCGAGTCCTTCGAGATCCGTCCAGTAATACTCGTCGGGCTTCGGCTCTGGCAGGGCCGATCGTCTGACCTTGATCTCGCAACCGATCAGGCTCGTTGCACGATCCCGATCATCGATAGCCGGCAAGGACGCAACCATGCCCTTGCCCTGCTCCCTGCCTTTGCAGCCGCTGATCTCGCGATCCCCGGCTGGTGAACTCAGCAACCACGGCTGGTAGCTGAATATGCGCGTACGTGGCTCGGTATACGATTCGAGTTTGACCTCGCCCGCCACACCGTGGAGTCCGACGATCCTGCCAACCAGGATCAATCGGTCACCCGCCGCAATCACGCTGCTTGCGCAGCCTGCTTGGATGCCGCCTTGTACAGCGCCTTGACCTTCTCGGTCAGCTGTGCGCCGTTGTCGACCCAATGCTTGACGCGCTCGGTGTCGAGCTGAAGCTTCACGTCTTTGCCGGCTGCGATCGGATTGTAGAAACCGACACGCTCGATATTACGGCCATCACGCGCCTCGCGCTGGTCGGCAACAACGATGTGGTAGAACGGGCGCTTCTTCGCACCGCCGCGGGAAAGGCGAATCTTGACCATGGTATCTCTCTGAAATTGCTGAAATTTCCGGCGCGCACGCCGGGAAACAACCGGGTCGGGCCAAAGGAGCCGCGCATTTTAGCGGATTTCCGGAAAAATGAAAGCCCTGCAAGCGTTTAGATGAACTTTCCGCGATCGAAGCGGAGCGCACTTTGATGATTGGGCAGCTGGCCAGACCCTGATCGGCAGTCCGCACCCGCCTGACCGAGACTCACTGTGGAGGCTGGAAGCCGCCACCGCCCATGCCGCGCATGGCGCCCTTCATCTGCCGCATCATGCCCTTGATGCCGCCACTACCGAGCTTGGACATCATCTTTTCCATCTGCTGGTACTGCTTGAGCAGGCGATTGACGTCGGCTGGCTGCTGGCCCGAGCCTCGCGCCACGCGGGCGCGGCGCGAGCCCTTGAGCAGATCCGGATGCCGGCGCTCCTTCCTGGTCATCGAGTTGATGATCGCGATCATGTGGTGGACCTGCTTGTCGTTGACCTTGGCCTTGACCTGCTCGGACATGCCGCCCATGCCGGGTAACTTGTCCATCAGCGAAGCCATTCCACCCATATTGATCATCTGCTCAAGCTGGCTCTTCATGTCGTTGAGGTCGAAGCGCTTGCCCTTCATGACCTTTTCGGCCAGTTTCTGGGCTTGCTCCTGGTCAACCTTGCGCTCGACCTCTTCGACCAGGGAGAGCACATCACCCATGCCGAGAATACGCTGGGCCAGGCGGTCCGGGTGGAACGGCTCCAGCGCGTCGGTCTTTTCCCCGGCACCGATAAACTTGATTGGCCGCCCGGTGATATAGCGCACCGACAAGGCAGCGCCACCCCGCGCATCGCCGTCGGTCTTGGTCAGGATGACGCCGGTCAGTGGCAACGCATCCGAAAACGCCTTGGCCGTATTCGCCGCATCCTGACCGGTCATCGAATCGACCACGAACAGGGTTTCGATCGGATCGAGCGAGGCATGCAGCGCCTTGATCTCGTCCATCATTGCCGCGTCGACATGCAGACGGCCGGCGGTATCGACGATCAGCACGTCAACAAAATTCTTCTTCGCCGCATCCAGTGCCGCAGCGGCGATCGCGATCGGCGCCTGATCCGGCGAGGAGGGATGGAACAGCACCTCTACCTGGCTGGCCAGGGTACGCAATTGCTCGATAGCAGCAGGACGATAGACGTCGCAACTGACAACCATGACCTTTTTCTTCTTTCGCTCGCGCAGAAAGCGGGCCAGCTTGGCCACGGTCGTGGTCTTGCCGGCGCCCTGCAAGCCGGCGACCAGAACAATGGCCGGCGGTGCGGCAGCGAGATTCAAGTCGGTGTTGACCGAGCCCATCAGCGCGGTCAGTTCGTCACGCACGACCTTGATCAGCGCCTGGCCGGGCGTCAGGCTCTTCATGACCTCCTGCCCGATCGCACGAACCTGCACGCGCTGGATCAATGCCTGCACGACCGGCAGGGCGACGTCCGCTTCAAGTAGGGCAATGCGTACTTCGCGCATTGACTCGCGGATATTCGCTTCGGTCAGTCGGCCACGACCACGCAGGCGTTCGACGGTCG
>JBDTCQ010000192.1:0-7063 GCA_039923515.1 Dokdonella sp. | reverse complement strand
ACGCACGTCTCCCTCCAGACGCGCCACACTCACATCGCTGCTACCCGTCAGCCGGGCATCCAGCAAGGCCAGCGCAGCCTGGAAAAAATCGTCCTCGGCTACTTCCAGACGCCTGGCGCGACCCTGCAAGCGCTGCAGCAGATCGAATGAGACAGGAGATTCAATGGTCGAGGCGATGTCGCCCTTCGCCGCTTGTGCACAGACCAGCAGATCACAGAGCATCAGCTCGGTTTCGGTCTGGCTGGTTGATTTGGGCATCGACTCAAACCTGGCGCGATTTGATCACGATCGCCCAGCTGATCGCCGAATCAACCCGCGCAATCCTGACGGCTTCAATAGACATCGGCGTAGGCGTAAGCGGCCTGATCCGTGTGGATCCTGCGTCCGAGCATGCGCAACGCGAGCAAACGCGTATTGGCGACGGCGGTAAAGGCCCCATGCAGCAGGCCGTCGATGGCCATCTGGCTGCCGACAGCGGGTGGCTTCAAACCCATTTGGCGCAGCCGGTAGTGGGCGCGATGCAGGCGACTGTCGCGCCGGGTTGAATCCGTGTAATAGGTGAAGCTCATCGTGATTGAAGGTTCATCACCGTTCTCGACCATGTGCGGACTGGTCGAGGGCATGTACGCGCCCATTCCCGGCTCGAGATGGAAGGTTTGCGCACGCTCGCGCAAGCCTTCATTCCAGAACAGCAGATCGCGCTCATGGCAGGCGTGAAAGCGGTCACGCGAAGCCTCGCTGGCGGCGACTTCGTCCCGATGGTCCCAGACATGCAGGGTCTTGCGGCCGCGGATCTGCAGGATGAAGTTGTGTTCCTTGTCGTAATGGAATGGCGTGATCGTGTTCGGCGAGGTCACGAAGATCCAGCCGCCGCGATAGCACATGCCCGGGTCGACCGGATCCAAGCCGGTTCGAACCTCATCAAGCACTTCGTCAACCAATGTTCGATAGATGTCGTCGGTCTGCACATTGAGCAGCGACATCCAGGCCTTGGCTTCACGGATATGCTCGAGGGTGTCAGCTGCCGAGCGCCGGTTCGGATGCAGGCGCGGCGCGGTGTTGAACGGAGTGCCGGCTTCGGCGTTGTCGCTGTGCGTGCGAACGCGACCATCCACTTCCAGACGTGCTCCGAGCGCCACCAGTTGGTCGGGCTGCAGCAATGGATGATCAGTCAAACGGTGCCGAACCGGCTGGATACGCCAGGGGTCAAAACTTGACCAGTCCAATTCGAGATTGCTGGAAGAGGCATTCTTCATGGTCATGCTCCGTTCGCTACCGCTGCTGCCGACCGGTCACGCCGTGGCATCATGATTCCGCCATGATAGCGGGCACAAGGCCCACCTGAGAGGATCGTCACCGTCAAATCCGCCTCCATGGCGGCTGGCTCGATTCAAGGATCACTGGACAGTTCCCAAAGTAGACCAGATTGGAGCAGGCGCATTCAACAACTTTGCTTCAGTTGATGGCGTAAGCCCGGGCCGGAACCGACCCCCGCCATCAATCGCGGCAGAAATGGAAGCCGTGATAGCGATCAATTGAATAATCCGGATGGAAAGGCACGCGCACGCTGCGCTCCGGATGATCCCAGCGCACGTTGAGCCGATAGCCGAGGGCGCGAATGTCAAACAGGAATTTCGGCACGGCGGTGACCCGATACGGGCAAACGGCAATTCCAATGTGTTGCAGGGTGAAGAACGAAAGGCTCGGATGCATCGGCGTCAGGTTGACCAGCAGATGCCGAGGGGGCACCCGCATGCGCTGGATCAACTCAGCCAGCGAGTAATCGAGATACTGCAGCGATCCCTTGGCCATGAGGACATCACAGCCATCAGCCACCTCGAGATCGACGAATTCCAGCCGTCGCTCAGGATCCCGTTCACGGGCTATAGCCCTGCCCTTTTCCATCACACTGGCCATGTCGTGAACCTGCCAGCGCAAGTCCGGCGGAAATTCCAGGTGCTGCTGATAGGCGTAGTAGCTCACGCCGACATGCCCGCCCAGATCGAAAATACGGCGCTGCCCCTGTTCCAGCAGCCGACCCAGCCAGAACAGCGCTGGATAGTCGCTGGATTCAATTTCCGTAAACCGGTATTCGTACAGGTCGGCGGCAGCGGCGCTGTCGAAATCGCCCGGCAACGAAGCCGGCACTGCCTGGCGCGCCTCCTCGAAACCCGGATAGACGCCGTAGTAGGCGTTGCCGCGGCCGCGCTTGGCGTTGAACTCGCGTCGATAGAGAGGTTCGGCGAGATGGCGGATTCCCGGCATCTCGGCGATTTCGTTGGCAATGCGCCGGAAACTTCTCGCCAAATTGCCCATGAGTTCTCGCCTCGAGTGTCATGCAACCTTGAAATCTGAAAGCACGCCTTCGCCGCGCGGAGTGCTGAACCCAATGGTAACCCGCGCCCCCTGTTCGGCAAAAAAACCGTGCCCTGCGAGCATGCGTCAGCATGGTTGGCGCACTGCGTGCCGGCGCGTAGAATTCCGCGGTCCAGCGAAAGGAAATTCCGATGTTCGGTGTCAGCAAGCTGCTCGCCATCGTTGTTGCCCCTGCCCTGCTGGCAGCGTTGTTAAGCAGTGGCTCGTCCTCGCCGGACGCACACCGGATGATCTGGGCGAGCATCGGAGACGGCAACAACGGCGTTTCCGAATTCATGCCGCTGATAGATTGCGATCAAACCAACGCGACCCATGCCGCCGCTGCGTGCACGTCCACTGCCAGCGCAACATCCAGCCTTGGCCAGCACACCCTGCTCTGGCACGAGGATGGCAACGGTCCTTCCACCGCAATCACCCAACCGATCACGACGCAAGCCCAGGGCAGCTTTCTGGTCGCGTTCAATGCCGGCTTTGTTTCCAACAACAGCACGCCCACCGACAACAAGGGCAACACCTTCCGGCCGCTGGGCGATCCGGCAATTTATCGCGGCTACGATGGCCGGTTCAATGTCAAAGCGTACTTTGTCCAAGCCGCCCATGGGGGCAGCGGGCACCAAGTCAGCATCGTCAAGAACGGCGTCCCGGCAGGCGAACTGACCCTTCCTTTCATCGAGGTCACGAATGCCGGCACGAACATGCCGATCGTCGCGGCCAGCTACCCAGCCTCGGGCAGCGTGCTCACCAGCGCGTCGGTGACAACAACCGGGCCCGCCACCCTGCTTGCCTTCTGGTTTGGCGACGGAGGCGGGCTGCAGCACAGCGCAGTTCCGAACAACGGCTTCCAGATCATCGAGAACTTTGTCGACCTGCCGCCCAACAGTGCCGTGCAATGTGTCGTCGCCGCACGCCAGGTGACAACGGCCGGCACCTACAAGGTGAGTTGGTCCAATTCTCCGCAGCAAGGAGCCCCGCTGTGGCTGTTCGCCTTCCCGGCAGGCAGCGACGGTGTGTTCGGCAGCGGGTTCGACTGAATGGATCGTCGGCTTGACGCGCATCTGGTCGATCACCCTGCGAACCCGAACTGGCTGAAACATCGCGTTACTGACTTGCCGGTTGGCCGCCCATGTGTGGCATAGCCGGCTTCCTGGGCTCGGCCCCGTCCGCGGAAGCCGCGCGCAGCGATCTTGAGACGATGATCGCGACGCTCGCGCATCGCGGACCGGACGCCAAAGGTTTCCACATCGACCGGGGCGTCGGCCTGGCCCATTCGCGCCTGGCCATCATTGATCTGGTCAATGGTGCCCAGCCGATGAGCAATCCGCGTGGCAGCGTCTGGATGAGCTTCAACGGTGAGATCTTCAACTACATCGAATTGCGCAAATCGCTGTTGGCCATGGGGCACCGGTTCCGCACCGAATCCGACACCGAAGTCATCCTGCACCTCTACGACCGCTATGGTGAACGCTTTGTCGAGCACCTCAACGGCCAGTTCGCCATTGCATTGTGGGATGCCGAGCGCCGCCGCCTGTTGCTGGTGCGCGACCGCGTCGGCATTCGCCCGTTGTTCCACCGGCGAAGTGGCGGGCGCCTCTGGTTCGCCTCCGAGATCAAGGCGCTGCATGCAGTTCAGCCTGAGCAAGCCCGCGTCGATCCGCTTGGATTGGTGCAGGCACTGACGTTCTGGGCCGCGGTCGAGCCGGATACCGTTTTTGAAGGGGTACGCAGCTTGCCGCCCGGGCATCTGCTGGCGATTGAGGAAGACGGTCGCGAGACCATCACCCGCTACTGGGACTGGAGCTTTCCCGAGCGCGGCACGCCGGTTCCTTTTGCGTCGTTCGATGACGCCGTTGGATCGCTGCGCGATCTGCTTGTCGATGCCGTGCGCCTGCAGTTGCGTGCTGACGTGCCGGTCGGTGCCTACCTGAGCGGCGGCCTGGATTCCTCGGCCATCGTCGCCCTGGTTCGCCACTACACGGATACGCCGCTGCGCACGTTCTCGGTCGCCTTCGAGGATGCGGAGTTTGACGAGAGCGCCCACCAGCAAACCATGGTCCGCCATCTCGGCACCGAACACACCACGCTGAACTGCCGCCGCGAGGACATCGGCGCGGCGTTTCCGCGCCTGATCTGGCACACGGAAGCGCCCGTCCTGCGCACCGCGCCGGTGCCCCTGATGCTGCTTTCGGCACGCGTGCGCGACGCCGGTTACAAGGTGGTTCTCACTGGCGAGGGCGCCGACGAGGTCTTTGCCGGCTACGACCTGTTCAAGGAGGCCAAGGTGCGCCGCTTCTGGGCCCGCCAGCCCGGATCTCGCCTGCGGCCGAAGTTGCTGGGTCGCCTGTACGGCTATCTGGAGCATTCCCCGGTTGCCAATCCCGCTTTCGCGCGGGCCTTTTTCGGTCAGGGCATGGATTACCTCGATCGCCCGGTGTTTGCCCACATGCCGCGCTGGACCACCTCGCAACGCGCGCTCGGGTTTCTCTCCGATGAAATGCGCGCCAGCGTCGGCGACTGGGATGCAGCAGCCTTCTACGAAAAGACCCTGCCGCCGCAGATCATGCGCTGGTCACCGTTGGCGCGCGATCAATACATCGAGGCGAAAACCCTGATGGGTGGATACCTGCTCAGCTCGCAGGGAGATCGCGTGGCCATGGTCAATTCGATTGAAGGGCGTTTTCCATTCCTCGACCATCGCCTGATCGAATTTGCCAATCGCCTTCCACCACAATGGAAAATCCGCGGCCTGACCGAAAAGCACATACTGCGCCGGGCTGTGGCCGACCTGCTTCCGGAAAGCATTCTCAAACGCACCAAGCAGCCCTATCGCGCGCCGGATTGTTCGAGCTTCTTCAACAACGGCGTGCCGCTGGATTACGTCGCCGACCTGCTCAGTGAAGAGCGTATCCGCCGCGCCGGCTACTTCGATGCGGCCCGCGTGTCGCGCCTGTTTGAAAAATGCAGATCCGGTCGGGTCAGTGGATTTGCCGACAACCAGGCCTTTGTGGGTATTCTTTCCACCATGCTGCTTGATGATCAGTTTGTGCGCCGAAAGACAATCTGATCCGGCCAAAAATCAACCCCTGGAATCTCGTTATCCATGTCAATCGAAGCCAAGATCCGCCATTACATCCTCGAGAACCTGATGTTCACCGATGACGGATCACGCTTGCCCAACGATGCCTCGCTGCTCGACCGCGGCGTAATCGATTCAACCGGCGTACTCGAGATCGTGATGTTTCTCGAAGAAGAGTTTGCGATCAAGATCAGGGACAGCGAAATGCTGCCGGAGAACTTCGATTCGGTGAACAACCTGGTCGCCTTCGTCCAGCGCTTGCAGGTCGCCGCATGATCCGGTTCCGCGCGCGTTGAGGAATGACCATGGATCCCCAGTTCTGGTCGCGCTGCACGACGTTCGACGCGATATTCGCCACACCCGCGGACAAGCCGGACGAAACCGCCGAAGCGACCTTGCGTGCGCTCTGGTGGCTGGCGGCGGGCGAACCCCGTTCGCTCGCTGCTGTGCGTTCCGAGCCGTTGCCTGTGCTGAATGCCGCGGGGCTGGCTCGCGTCGACGCGCTTATCAGCCGTCGCCTGAGTGGAGTGCCACTCGCCCATCTGAGCGGTCGCCAGGACTTCTGCGGCCTGGAACTGCTGGCCACCGCATCCGCCCTCGTGCCCCGGCGTGAGACTGAACTGCTGGCCGAATCCGCGATCCAGCTCGGCAACCAACTTGCCGACGGACAGGATGGAATCCAGGTTGTCGATGTGTGCACCGGCTCCGGCAACGTCGCGCTGGCGATTGCCTCGCATTGCCCCGCCGCGCGCGTGTTCGGCGCCGACATCGATGCGGCCGCCATTGAACTCGCGCGGGAGAACGCGCTGCGCCTCGGGCTGGATGCGCGGGTCGGCTTTCGTTGCGGCGACCTGCTTGCACCGTTCGTGGAACCCGGCTTTCGCCAGCAGGTCGATTTGCTCACCTGCAACCCACCCTATATCAGCAGCGCCAAGGTTGAACGGATGCCCAGCGAGATTTCCGCACACGAGCCGCGCACAGCGTTTGACGGAGGGCCGCTCGGCGTGTCGATCCTGATGCGCCTGATCGACGAGGCGCCGCTCTGGCTGCGCGACGGGGGCTGGCTTGCGTTCGAGGTGGGTCTTGGCCAGGGCCGCTCGATGGCACGTTGCCTGGAGCGCCGGAGCGAATACGACGAAGTGCGCGAGATCCACGATGCGGATGGGGCAACGCGCGTTCTGCTGGCCCGGCGTAATGCGACGGAGGCAAGCCATGCCGCGCATTGACTGGAACGTGCTCAATCTCGATTACGCAACGGAAGCCGAGCACATCACCACGCAACTGCGCGAGGGGCTGGCAAGCCAACTGCATCGGCGCGGCTTGATCGTGGCCATCTCCGGTGGCATCGACAGTTCGGTTTGCGCGGCGCTGGCCGTGCGTGCAGTCGGTGCACAGCGCGTTTTCTGCCTGATCCTGCCCGAGCGCGATTCCGACCCTGACAGTGCCGAGCGCGCACAACTGCTGGTCGATCATCTGGGCGTCAACGTGGAGCGCTTCGACATAGCCCCGGCGCTTGAGGCACTCGGCTGCTATTCGGCGCGCGATGATGCAGTGCGCCGCGTGCTGCCCGAATATACGCACGCGTGGAAGATGAAGCTTTCCATCGTCGGCGCG
>JBDTCQ010000191.1:0-4943 GCA_039923515.1 Dokdonella sp. | reverse complement strand
GCTCGGACCCAAGGGCCGCAACGTCGTCATCGAAAAGAAATTCGGTTCGCCCACCATCACCAAGGACGGCGTCACCGTCGCCAAGGAAATCGAGCTTGAGGACAAGTTCGAGAACATGGGCGCGCAGATGCTGCGTGAAGTTGCTTCCAAGACGTCTGACGTTGCTGGCGACGGCACCACCACCGCCACCGTCCTCGCCCAGGCGCTGATCCGCGACGGCATGAAGGCCGTTGCGGCCGGCATGAACCCGATGGACCTGAAGCGCGGCATCGACAAGGGCGTCATCGCCGCTGTCGAAGAGCTGAAGAAGCTCTCCAAGCCGTCCGCTGATTCCAAGTCGATCGCACAGGTCGGCACGATCTCGGCGAACGGCGACGAGCCGATCGGCAAGCTCATCGCCGAGGCGATGGACAAGGTCGGCAAGGAAGGCGTCATCACGGTTGAAGAAGGTTCCGGCCTCGACAACGAACTCGACATCGTCGAGGGCATGCAGTTTGATCGCGGCTACCTCAGCCCGTACTTCATCAACAACCAGGCTTCTCAGCAGGTTGAACTCGATGACCCGTTCATCCTTCTTTATGACAAGAAGATCTCCAACGTGCGCGAATTGCTGCCGATCCTCGAAGGCGTTGCCAAGTCCGGCAAGCCGTTGTTGATCGTTGCCGAAGAAGTCGAAGGCGAAGCGCTGGCGACTCTCGTCGTCAACACGATCCGCGGCATCGTCAAGGTTGCAGCGGTCAAGGCGCCGGGCTTCGGCGATCGTCGCAAGGCGATGCTCGAAGACATGGCCATCCTGACCGGCGGCCAGGTGATTTCGGAAGAAGTCGGCCTGCAGCTTGAGAAGGCCACGCTGAAGGATCTTGGCCACGCCAAGAAGATCGTCATCACCAAGGAAAACACCACCTTGATCGACGGTGCCGGGGAAGCCGCCACGATCCAGTCACGCATCAAGCAGATCAAGGCGCAGATCGAAGAGACCTCGTCGGACTACGATCGCGAGAAGCTGCAGGAGCGTGTTGCCAAGCTCGCCGGCGGCGTTGCCGTCATCAAGGTTGGCGCCGCGACTGAAGTCGAGATGAAGGAAAAGAAGGCTCGCGTCGAAGACGCCCTGCACGCCACGCGCGCAGCCGTCGAAGAAGGCGTGGTCCCGGGCGGCGGTGTTGCGCTGATCCGTGCTCTGGCTGGTCTAACCAAGCTCAAGGGTGACAATGAAGAGCAGAACCACGGCATCCAGATCCTGCGTCGTGCGATGGAAGCGCCGCTGCGCGAAATCGTCACCAACGCTGGCGATGAGCCGAGCGTGATCTTGAACAAGGTCGCCGACGGCAAGGGTAACTACGGCTACAACGCAGCCACCGGTGAGTACGGCGACATGGTCGAGATGGGTATTCTGGATCCGACCAAGGTCACCCGCACCGCGTTGCAGAACGCCGCCTCGATCGCTGGTCTGATGATCACGACCGAAGCCATGGTCGCCGAAGCACCGAAGAAGGACGAAGGCCACGGCCACGGTGGTGGCGGCGGTGGCATGGGCGGCATGGGTGGCATGGGCGGTATGGATTTCTAAGAGCCCCCGCTCAGTTCTACCGATAGAAGAAAAGCCCCGCAGCGATGCGGGGCTTTTTGCTGTCAGGAATATTTGAACTCGATTGGCGCAGCCAGGGCCAGGGCGCTGGAATTGTGCAGGGCTCATGTACCAGAGGATGGAATGGTTGCCCCCTCGGGACGCGCACCCCACCCGCCTCCGTTGTCGGTCAGCTCGCCCGAGGTGGGTTGTTTGCCTGCAGCGGCATCTGCGCTCTATTGTCTGCCGTTGACGTTGTTGGCGACAAGTCGGCCATGCGTCTCGTTGCGACCCGGAAGATTAATCACGAGGTTCAGGGATTCGGCGTGGGTGCGACGGCAGGCACGATGCATTTCAGCCATCAGCGAAGCGCGGCTGGCATAAACCTGACTGAAATTCGATTGCCCCAGCAATTCGCCGGTTTCGCTCTGGCTGGGCAGGGCCGGGTGTGCGCAATCCACGAAAATATTCATGCGCGCGGGTTCTCCCGCAGCGAAGGCGCCGCATGAGAACAACGTGGTCAATAGCATGGCTGCTTTTGCGATGGGGATGCGGGTGTTCATGGTCGTTTCTCGCCAATCTGAGCCGGACAATCCCGGTACCACCAGCATCGTCCCCCAGTCCCGAATGAACTGTAGGAAAGCCGCAGGACTGTTCAGGGATATATCGAGGTTTGTTGGGGAATGCTTGGGACGGCCTTGGGGCGCTATGCTTGCCACCCTTGGGAGACGCGATGACAAACGCTCCGCCCGCCAGCCTTGCCTTCGACGATGTGCTCATAGACTTCGCCGGACGCCGCTTGCTGCGCGGAGGCATCGAGCAGTCGCTTGAGCCCAAGGCCTTCGCGGTGCTCGCCCTGCTGGCGTCGTCGCCAGGCCGCGTTTTCACGCGGGATGAAATCCTTGATGCAGGCTGGGGCCATCGCCACGTCACCCCGGGCGTCCTGAACCGGATAGTGACCATGCTGCGTCAAGCGCTCGGCGAAGACGCCCACAATGCTCGACTGCTGCAGACGCTCCACGGCGTCGGCTACCGCTTTGATTTACCAATAGCGGATGGATCGGACGCACTGCCGCCGGCTGCCCCTGACCTGCATCCGGCCAAGAGCGCGGAGGACGAGAGGAGTGGGGCGCCTGTCGACGTGGGCAACCACGGTTCGCGGACTCGCTGGCGCTATGTGCTCGGAGCAGCGCTTCTGGCTGCAGTTGCAGTCGGAAGCTGGCAACTCTGGCAGCGAACCGCAAACGGTTCCGCAGGCCTGGATATCTCGACATCATCGGTTGTCGCCAGGGCGAGTCCGCCGACACTCATGGTGATGCCGCTCAAGCCGATTGGCGATGTCGAGTCCACCCGCATCATCGCGGAAGGACTCGGCGATGAATTGATTGGAACGCTGGCGCAAATTGAAGGCTTGCGCGTCATTGCCAGCGAGTCAACGCGACGGGCCGCGGCGGAAACTTCTGATCCGGCGCAACTCGTGCAGCGCCTCGGCATTACCCATACGCTTGAGGGCAGCCTGCAGCAAGTCGGACAGGTGCTGCGCGTGCGTCTGAGGCTGGTCGTGGCAGACAAGGGTGATACGTTGTGGGCGAGGGATTTCGATCGCGATGCCAATCAGGTACTGGGCCTGCAGCGGGAAATTGCACAAGCTGTGGCCACCTCGCTTGCGCTGACCATGGGGCTGACCGAAGGCCCGGGATCCAGCAGCGGCGATGCGGACTATCTGAGCAAATATCTTGCCGCGATGTTGCTGCTTCGCGGTGAACCTTCGGCGACGCTGGAAGCGGCAGAAGTGGCGGAAGCTTCATTTCGCGAGTTGATCCGGCAACGCCCCGATGACGCCCGCGCTCGGGCAGGACTGCTCTTGGCGCTTGAGATTCGCAGCTATCGCCGAATGGAGATCGCGGAGGTGCTGCGCAAGGAAATGCTCGAAGAGGCCACCATCGTGCAACGACTGGATCCGACTCTGCCAGAGTCCTGGTACATCCAGGCCGGGTCGGAATGTCGTTTGAATCGGCTCGAAACCTGTGTGGCGCTCCTGGAGAAGGCATCCGTGCTGGCCAGTTCGGGTTCAAGAACACGGATTCGCAAGTACTACGCCTATGTCATGTCGCAATTGGGATACCTCGATATCGGCGAGACCATCAATCGGGAGATTCTGGCCAGCGATCCGATCAATCCCTATCGCAGTTTCAACCTCGGCCGTGCGCTCGATACCCAAGGTCGACACGAAGAGGCGCTTGCCTATTTCGATCCCGTCGATCCGTTCCAGGTGTATGCACGCTGGTTCAACGCCGTGTGGCGCCACGACAACGCCGCGGCCTTGCAAATCGCCGAGCACGACATCGGATCCGACCCCCAGATCGACAGCAAGGCTGTCCAGCTGAAACCCTCTTACATCGCGGTGTCCAGGGCCTTGTCTGACCCCAATCAATGGCCGCAGGCGATGGTTGAAATCGAGGCGTCCGAAAAAGAAATCGGCGTGTGGAATTTCACCCGCGTGCTGGCACCCAACGCATCCCTTTCGGCGGGTTGGTTCATCGGCAAGATCCAGGGCATGCGCAAACGGGCCTATTCCTCCTGGGATCTTTTGCTGTGGACGAAGGATCTGGGTTGGTTGCGGAAAGATCCCGCATTCCAGACGTATCTGCGCGAGAGCGGCATCCTGGACTATTGGCGCAAGCACGGTTTTCCGGTGCAATGCCGCGCTGCTGGAGACGGTGCAGTGTGTGAGTGATTACGCGCGTCTTCCGATCGATTGTCCGCGCCATGATTTTTCCATAAAAAGAGGTTTGGCCACTGTTCCTTCCTCGCTGCAACAGCGCCGGGAAGAAGCCGATTCACTTGCAGATCCAGCGAGCGACGTCATTGATTCGCTTGTGCGGAGCGCGTCGTGACAATCCCCCCGAATTGCTCTGTGCAAGGAGTTTCAAGATTCATTGCAGGAAATCGGGTCGCAAGGTTCTGCGCGACAAGCTCCGCATTCAGTGACAACGGTGGGCACCCTCGGGCGGTGAGTCGCGGATTGCATTGACTAGCTATTGAGACGGGCTATTCCCCACAATGCCCGACCGGGCTGCACCAATCCGGCCAGCTGAATGGCTTGCCGGTAGTCTCGCTGCCGGGGAATGCATCCGCTTAACTCCCGAGCAAAAAATCATGCGTTTAATGCTTCGCCGATTGTTGTGGGCTGCACTCGCGTTTATCGGCATCTACCTGGTCGCCGGAAATTTGTTCCTGAATACATCGATCGGTCCGTGGGCTATCAATCACAAGCCGGAGAAATTCCAGCTGCACTGGAGCCATGGGGTGACCTGGTGGCCGGGCTCCGCGAAGCTTTGGAATGTGCGAGCACAGGGCCATGTGCGTCATGTCCTGT
>JBDTCQ010000190.1:0-3760 GCA_039923515.1 Dokdonella sp. | reverse complement strand
GTGCGGAACCGGTCGCGGTGATCGGATTTTCACTCTGGCAGCAAAATCTGAATGCCGATCCGGCGGTTATCGGTCGCAGCTTGCGTATCAATGGCAAGTTGACCCGCATCGTTGGCGTGATGCCGCGTGACTTTGCCTTCCCGATGGCTGAGTCGGTGTGGATGCCGCTGTCGAGCAGCCGTGGTTCGGAACAGCGCGAGAGCGAAACTCTGGTCAAGGCATTCGGTCGACTGTTGCCTGGCGTCTCCATGGCTCAGGCGCAGGCAGATTTCGCGAGCTTGATGACAGGCCTCGCCGCCGAACGCGGCAAACCGTTGCGCGGCGATCAAGCCAAGGTGGAACCGTTTGCCGATGAGTTCATCCTGCCGCAGATCCTCGGTGCGACCAAGACCATGTTCGTCGCCGTGCTGCTGGTGCTGCTGATCGCTTGTGCCAATGTTGCCAGCCTGGTCATGGCGCGTTTCTCGGCACGCGCTCGCGAGCTGTCGGTGCGTGCGGCACTCGGTGCAAGTCGACGCCGTCTGATCATGCAAGTGCTGGGTGAGTCGATGATCATCGCCGCACTCGCTGGAACACTTGGCTATGTTGGTGCGGAAGTCGCTGGCCACTTGATGACGAGAACGATGACCGCAGGCAATGGCTTCATGCCTTACTGGGTCGATTACCGGACCGATTGGCATGATCTGGTATTCAGCATCGGCATCGCTCTCGCCGCAGCCTTGCTCGCGGGACTTGTTCCGGCCCTGCGTGCAGGCCGCGTCGATATCACATCCGGGTTGCGTCAGGGCAGTGCAGGCAGCATTGGCGATGGCAGCAAGCTCGGGCGTTCGCTGGTGGCCGCCGAAGTCGCTTTGAGCGTGGTGCTTCTGGTCTGTGCCGGTGTCGCGATTCGCAGCGCACTGCAAGCGCAGGATGCGCCATTCGGTATCGAAACCGATCAGGTTCTCAGCGGCCGCATTGCGATGTTCGATGATGACTATCCCGATGCCGCCTCACGTTTGCGCTTCACCGAAAATCTCGCGCCGCGATTGAGCGCGCTACCCGGGGTCAGCCATGTTGCCTTCGCCAGCACCTTGCCACTGATGGGGTACGAGCGTCAGAAATATTCGCGCGTCGGTGACGACACGACCGACGACAACGATCGTCCGCAGGCGTGGTCTTCGAGTGTCAGTGATGATTTCTTCAAGGTGTTTGGTATCGCCTTGCGTGAGGGGCGAAGTTTCGATGCGCGCGATACGGCCAGCAGCCCCTTGGTCGCGGTGGTCAGCGCAAGTTTCGCGGCGAAAGTCTGGCCGAATACCAGCGCACTTGGCCAGCGCGTGCAACTGAATCCGAAGGATCCCGAAAGCCCGTGGCTCGAAGTCGTCGGCGTCGTCGCCGACAGTTTGCAGGCTGACTACCTGATCACCTCCGCCACGCTTCCCGCACATCGTGGCGATGGCAACGTGTTCCGCCCGATCAGCCAGAATCCGCCAAGCATCGTCAGCTTCGCCTTGCGTGCGGATGGCGATGTCGCTGCCTTGAGCCAATCGGTGCGCAATGCGGTCACCGCCGTCGATGCGAATTTGCCGGTGTACTGGTTGCAGGGCATGAACCAGTGGCGCGACAAGATGCTCTGGGGCACCAATATTCTCGCCAATCTGTTTGGTGTGTTCGCGGTGTTCGCACTGCTGCTCGCCGTTGCGGGCATCTACGCGGTGCTCGCCTTTGACGTCAACGCACGCACCCGTGAGATTGGCGTGCGCCGTGCGCTCGGCGCTGGAACGCGCGGGGTGCTTGGCCTAGTCCTCAAGCGTGGCGCGCGTCAGGTCATCGTCGGTCTCGCCATAGGCATTCCACTGGCATTCGCCTTCTCGCGCTTGCTTGGCGCAGTCGTCATGCCTGGTGCATCGAACGATCCGCTGGTCTACGTCGTCGTCATCGCCGCACTTGCCATCGCCTTGCTGTTCGCCGCCCTCATCCCCGCCCGTCGAGCGTTGCGCGTCGATCCGATGGTGGCGCTGCGCAATGAGTAGGCACATCGCAAGCCGTTCCTGTAGGAAGCGGTTTCAGTCGCTTGTCCCCGCTTGGGGGCGATGCGCTTCAGCCAGTTTGAGAAAAAGCATCGGGCCTGAAGGCCTCTCCTACAAAAGACACAAATGTCTGACGCTGGCTTCTTGGGCGGTAAGGACGTTTCCGCTTCGATGTAGTAAGTGGCTTAAGCCACTTGTCTCCTCGTAGGGTCGATGCTCTTCTTCAATTAGATAAAGTGCATCGCCCCCAAGAGGGGACAAGGGATTGAAGTCCCTCCCACGATTCTATCGTCGAACTTGAGTTCAGGAAAAAACATGATTCACCTTGAGAAAGTCGAAAAATCCTATCCGCTCGAAGGCGGCCAAACATGGGTGCTGCGTAATATCGATCTGGATATCGCTGATGGCGAATTCGTCAGCGTGATGGGGCCATCCGGGGCGGGCAAGAGTTCGTTGCTGAACGTGCTTGGTTTGATGGATCACGATTGGAAGGGCAGCTATTCACTCGACGGTATTGCCGTCGACAAGCTCACTGGCAAGCAGCGCCAGAATTTGCAGCGTGAGAAAATCGGCTTCATCTTCCAGCACTACCATTTGATTGATGATCTGAAGGTCTGGGAGAACCTGGATCTGCCACTGCAATATCGGGATGTTCCAGCAAAAGAGCGTGCGGCGCGCGTGGCCGATCTGCTTGATCGCTTCCAGATCGTCGGCAAGAAGGATCTCTATCCCAGCCAGCTTTCCGGTGGTCAGCAGCAGTTGGTTGCGGTGGCGCGTGCGGTAATCACGCGGCCAAAAGTGTTGCTGGCTGACGAGCCGACCGGCGCCCTGCATTCGGGCCAGGCACGCATCATCATGGATCTGCTCGCCGAGTTGCATCGAGAGGGCATGACGATTGTCCAGGTCACCCACAACGAACTCTATGCCAACGAGGCACAGCGCATCATCCGCTTGCGCGATGGCTGGACCGAGAAATCCTGATGTAAAGCCTTGCACCTTTGATAGCGGGAACGCAGGATGCCATCTCGATGAAAAGGATTCTTGACGGAAAGAATGATGGCCGCCACTGAAAAGCCCCACATCCTCATCGCTGATGATCAGCGCGATGTACGCGAGGCCCTGCGCCTGCTGCTCAAGAGTGAGGGTTGGAACTGCACAGCAGTCGAAGGCCCGGCTGAAGCACTCGCGGCGGCGCAGAAGAAATCCTTCGATGTCGCCCTGATCGATCTGAATTACACGCGCGACACGACCTCGGGTGCCGAGGGGCTGGAACTGTTGCGCGAGTTGAAGAAGGGCGACGAGGAACTTCCGGTCGTGGTGATGACGGCCTGGGGCACCATCAACGTCGCGGTCGAGGCGATGCGCCACGGCGCCGGTGATTTTATCGAGAAGCCCTGGGACAACCAGCGTTTGATGAGCGTGCTCGCCAACCAGCGTGCACTGGGGCGCGCGCGGCGTCGTGGCCGACGCCTGCAGGCCGAGAACGTATTGCTGCGTGGTCCAGCCGCCGAAGGTTTCATCGCCGAAGCGCCTGCGATGCGTCAGCTACTCGAACGCTTGGCGCGTGTGGCCCCATCGGATGCCAACGTCCTTATCCTGGGCGAGAACGGCACCGGCAAGGGCGTCATCGCGCGCCTGCTGCTCAAGAGTGAGGGTTGGAACTGCACAGCAGTCGAAGGCCCGGCTGAAGCACTCGCGGCGGCGCAGAAGAAATCCTTCGATGTCGCCCTGATCGATCTGAATTACAC
>JBDTCQ010000189.1:0-9488 GCA_039923515.1 Dokdonella sp. | reverse complement strand
AGCCACCCGATGCGGCATCCATCGAGGCGATGCGCAAGCGTGTGGGGTGGCAGCGTGTGCATCGCGATGCCGCGCAAACTCGCGTACTCCAATCGGGCGGCGTGCATCTGGATTTGTCGTCGATTGCACCCGGTTACGCCCTCGATTTGATCGGCGAATATCTGGAATTGCAAGGCCGCATGGACTATCTGGTCGAGGTGGGCGGTGAGTTGCGTGGACGCGGATTGAAACCGGACGGCAGCGCATGGCAGGTCGCCATCCAGCGTCCGCTCGACAACGATGCCGCCGATGACAGCATTTCGCCGCAACATGTGATTGGCCTGCGCGATACCTCACTGGGATCCTCGGGCGACTATCGGCATTTCTTCGAGGATGGCGGACGCCGCTACGCGCACCGCATCGATCCACGCACGGGCTATCCACTCGACAATGACGTCGCTTCGGTGACTGTGATGGCGAAGCTCGGCATCGATGCCGATCCACTGGCGACCGCTTTGAGCGTGCTCGGGCCCGATGCCGGGCTCGACTATGCCAAGCGTCACGGCATCGCGGCGCTGTTCATCCTGCGCAAGGGCGACGGTTTCGAGGAGCGCATCACTCCCGCATTTGCCACGCTGCTCGCCAAATGAGCGCCGGACGTTTGCACGCAGGCACGAGATCGCGGAGCCGTTTCGGCAATCTGGCCGTCGTCGCCTTGCTGGTCGGGCTGGCGATTCTGGCCTGGTACTGGCAGTCCGAATCAATCGCTATGCCCGATCCGGGAGCAAGTCGATGGTTGGGTGCTTGCATCGTCGCCTGCGCGTATCTGGCGGCTTGTGTGCCGCTGATTGCCTTGCGGCGGCAGAATTCAGGGAAGACGGTCTTGATCACGGCTGCTGACATCCACCCAGACACGTCGACGGATGGCTGGCTGGTCGCTTATGCCAGCCAGAGCGGATACACCGCTCAACTCGCCGAAAAGACCGTGGATTCGCTGCGTGCCGGCGGTCTGCGCGTCGAGCTCTGCACACTGAGGGATCTTGATGCGGATCGCCTGCAACGAACCCGACGTATCTTGTTTCTGGTCAGCACGACGGGCGAGGGCGATGCGCCGGACATGGCTGCCGGATTCGTGGATTCGGTCATGCGCTCACGCGCGAAGATGGAGCAATTGCGTTATGCAATTCTGGCCATCGGCGACTCCGAATATGTGAACTATTGTGGTTTCGCCCATGCGCTGGATCGATGGCTACAGCGCGCCGGTGCGCAGCGAATGTTCGACATGATCGAGGTCGATGACGGTGATGACGGGGCCTTGCGTCATTGGCAGTACCGGCTGGGCCAGTTGAGTGGTTGCAGTGATCTTCCAGACTGGCAGGAGCCCCGCTACTCGCGCTGGATTCTCAGCGAACGCCATCTCGACAATTCTGGCAGCGTCGGCGATCCCTGTTTCCATTTGGCCCTGCAACCGCTCGATGCGGAAGATCTCTCCTGGCAAGCCGGCGATGTCGTCGAGGTTGGCCCGCAGAACGCAGCGGTGAGCGTCGAGGCGTGGCTGGCGCGACATCAACTGGATGGTGATTGCATGGTCAAGCTGCGCAGGAAACCATGGACGCTGCGCGAGTTGGCCGGGCGCAGTTCACTCCCTTTCGATGTGGCCGGCAAGGATGCGCAGCAAATTGCCGATGCGCTGGTGCGTCTTCCGCATCGGGATTATTCAATCGCTTCGATTCCAGCCGACGGCAAGCTTGAACTGTTGTTGCGTCAATGGCGTCGCGCCGACGGCAGTTTGGGCCTCGGCACCGGTTGGTTGACCGAATATGCGTTGCCCGGTGCCGAGATCCGCGCCCGCGTGCGCAGCAATCCGGCCTTCCATGCGCCGGATTCCGATGTGCCGATGATTCTGATCGGCAATGGCACCGGCATTGCCAGCCTGCGCGCCTTGCTCAGGCAACGTATCGGCGAGGGGCGCCTGCGCAACTGGCTGATCTTCGGCGAGCGCAATGCCGATCGAGATTTCCACTATCGCGATGAAATCCTCGGCTGGAAAGAATGCGGCCAGATCGAACGCCTCGATCTGGCGTTTTCGCGTGATCAGCCCGCGCGCATCCATGTCCAGCATCGGCTGGAAGCGGCAGCGCTCGATCTGTGTAGCTGGGTGGACGAGGGTGCTTGCATCTATGTCTGCGGCAGCTCGCAAGGCATGGCGCCTGGCGTTGATGACGTGCTTCGACGCGCCCTCGGCGACACCAAGGTTCACGAGTTGACCGCCAACTCCCGCTATCGTCGCGACGTCTATTGAGTCTCCACAGCCGCGATCTCTCCCCCGGAGCGTGGCGGTTCCTTGCGCGGGCTCCAACGCCTTGCCCGTCGACACCTTGAAATTTCTTCTTGCGCATCGCAGCCATCACCATTATTCTGCGCGCCAATGTACTAACGCGTTAATACGTTATGAAGCGTCGATCAATCGAAGCGGAGACACCCATCGCCCGTGCCGAGGAGAGCCTGTGCCGGGCTTTGTTGTCGCTGGAAAGCGTGGCGGGTATGCGAGCCTTTCTGCGCGACCTGTGCACACCGGCCGAGCTGGAAGCGCTGACAGATCGCTGGCGGGTGGTGCCGTATATTCTCAAGGGCATGCCGTATCGCGAGATCCATGAGCGCACCTCGGTAAGCATCACCACGATTGGTCGCGTCGCGCGCTTCCTGAATCAGGGCAACGGCGGCTATCTGGCCGCGGCAGCACAAGCCGAGTCGGCAAAATCGACGAAATCGACGGGTGGCGCGACGGTCACTTCGACGAAGTCGGGTGCGCCCACACGCCGCGCAACCGCGGCGAAGCCCTCAGGTGCTCGTGTTCAAGTGCGTGGAGAACGCGCATGAGTACCCGTGACCGCCTGCGTATCGCGATCCAGAAATCGGGCCGCCTCAGTGATGCCTCGATCGATCTACTCGCGCGTTGCGGACTCACCTTCCGGCGCAGTCGCGACAAATTGTTCTGCTTCGGTGAAACGCTGCCAGTCGATCTGCTGCTCGTGCGTGATGATGACGTTCCAGGAATGATCGCGCAGGGCGTCTGCGATCTCGGCATCGTCGGCCGCAATGTCCTGCTTGAGCAGATTCTGGAGACCGGCTCCGACCACGCTGCCGCACCGTTCCGCGAAGTGCGACCGCTGGGTTTCGGCCACTGTCGATTGTCGCT
This sequence comes from Dokdonella sp., assembly GCA_039923515.1. GTDB lineage: Bacteria > Pseudomonadota > Gammaproteobacteria > Xanthomonadales > Rhodanobacteraceae > Dokdonella. The sequence continues at coordinate 6,310 of JBDTCQ010000189.1, read as the reverse complement.
GGCCGTGCCGGATGAGTTCGACTATTCGGAGCCCGCGCAGCTGTCAGGCCTGCGTATTGCGACGAGCTATCCGAACCTGCTCGCCGATTGGTTGCGGCAGGCTGGTGTCGAGGCCGGGGTGGTCACCTTGTCCGGTTCGGTAGAAATCGCGCCGCGCTTGGGCACGGCCGATTGCATCTGCGATCTGGTGTCGAGCGGCGCGACCCTGGCTGCAAACCAGTTGAAAGAGGCGGCGATCATCCTCCAGTCCGAAGCCGTGCTCGCCGCTGGCGCGGTGATGCCCGGTGACGAACGCGGCGAGCTGATCGACATGCTGCTGCGTCGAATCGAGGGCGTTATCCAGGTGCGCGTGTCGAAGCTGGTCCTGTGGCAGTCGCCGCGGGATTCGCTCGATGCGATCACGCGCCTGTTGCCGAATGGGCAGCGACCGACCGTGACCTCAATTGAAGGGCTCGACAACCAGGTCTCGGTGCAGGCGATCTGCAACGATGCGATCACCTGGCAGCATCTGGAGGACATGAAGCGCGCCGGTGCCCGGCAGATGCTGGTGTTGCCCGTGGAGCAGATGCTGACATGAAACGCATCGACTGGAATGCGCTGGCCGATTCGGAACGGCGCGACGCACTTGCGCGTCCGGCCCAATCGAGTTCAGCAGAAACCCGGGCAGCGGTTGGGCGAACGCTTGAATCGGTACGCAGTGGCGGTGATGCCGCCTTGATCGAACTGACCCGTCGCTTCGATCGCTGCGAGCTGGAATCGCTGCGCGTCAGCGAAGCGGAATTCCTGGCCGCCGAGCGATCGCTGTCGCAGGAATTGAAGGCGGCGATCATCGAGGCACGTCAGCGCATCGAGCTCTTCCATCGTGCCTGCGCCTTGCAGCCGGTTCGGGTCGAGACGGCGCCGGGTGTGATCTGTGAGCGAATCCTGCGGCCGATCGAACGGGTTGGCCTGTATGTGCCCGCCGGTGGCGCGCCCTTGCCTTCAACGGCATTGATGCTTGGCGTGCCGGCGCAGATTGCCGGTTGTCGCGATGTGGTGATGTGTACGCCGCCGCGCGTCGATGGTCGCTGCGACGAGGCCGTGTTGTTTGCGGCGCGCGCCTGCGGCATCGGCCAGGTGTTCAAGCTCGGCGGTGCCCAGGCGATCGCGGCGATGGCTTACGGCAGCGAATCGGTGCCACGCTGCGACAAGTTGTTCGGCCCCGGCAATGTCTGGGTGACCGAAGCCAAGATGCAGGTTGCTACTGATGCACGCGGAGTCGCCATCGATATGCCAGCCGGACCCTCCGAGGTGCTCGTGATTGCCGATGCGCAAGCCGATCCGCGCTTCGTAGCTGCTGACCTGCTGGCCCAAGCCGAGCATGGTCCAGACTCGCAGTCGGTCCTGGTCTCTCCCAGCGAAGACTTGATCGAGGAAGTCGCCGCCAGTGTCGACGTGCAGCGCCTGCGTCTGCCGCGCGCCGACATTGTCGCCAAGTCTCTGTCTCAGGGTCTCCTGATCAAGGTTGAATCGCTGCAGCAGGCGGTCGCGGTCAGCAATGCCTATGCGCCCGAGCACCTGATCATCAACACGGCCAATCCACGTGAGCTGGTCGATGCGGTGATCAGTGCCGGTTCGATCTTTCTTGGCGCGTGGTCGCCTGAATCGGTCGGCGACTATTGCAGTGGGACCAATCATGTATTGCCAACTTATGCGGCAACCAAAGCGTGGAGCGGATTGTCCGTGGCCAGCTTCCAGAAACAGATCAGCATGCAGGAACTGTCGGCGGATGGCCTGCGTGCAATTGGTCCCTGCGCGGTGACTCTGGCCAGAGCCGAGCAGCTCGATGCGCATGCCTATGCGGTCAGCCTGCGTCTTGAATCGTTGGAGGATCGCGCATGAGTGTGCTCGAATTGGCGCGACCTGAAATCCTCGCCTTGCAGCCTTATTCATCGGCGCGGCGGGAAGCCGGGCAGGCGGAAGTCATGCTCAATGCCAACGAGGCGCCGTGGCCACCGCCGGATACTCGGCCCGAGCTGCGCGCGTTGTCGCTCAACCGCTATCCGGATCCGCAACCACAGATCCTGCTTGAGCGGCTGGCCGAGTTGTATGGCGTCGGCAGCAGCCAGATCCTGGTGGGGCGCGGCAGCGACGAGGCCATCGATCTGCTCCTGCGTGCGTTCTGCCGCCCTGGTCTTGATGCGATCGCCCTGTCGCCGCCGACCTTCGGCATGTACGCGGTGTGCGCGGCGGTCCAGGGTGCGACGCGCATCGAGATTCCGCTGGATGCGCAGTTTGGCGTTGACGTGCATGGTCTCTGCGATTCCTTGCCCACATCGGTCAAGATCGTCTTCCTGTGCTCGCCGAACAATCCAACCGGCGCTTGCACATCGCTGATCGATATCGAACGCATCGCCAATGCCATGCGCGGGCGTGCGCTGGTCATCGTTGATGAGGCCTACATCGAGTTTGCCAGTTTGCCGAGTGCGAGCACGCTGATTGCCCGTCACGAGAATCTCGGCGTCCTGCGCACCTTGTCAAAAGCCTGGGCCCTGGCCGGCGCACGTATCGGCTGCCTGCTGGCGGGCGCGGAAATCATTGCTCTGCTGCGCAAGATCATGCCGCCGTATCCGTTGCCGACGCCGAGTGTCGCCGCTGCACTCTCGGCATTGACCGCCGATGGCATGGACCTGACCCGGCAACGTATTGCCTTGATCATTGCCGAGCGGGAGCGCATGGCAAGCGCGTTGAAAAGAGTCCCGAGCGTGCTTGAAGTGCTGCCTTCGCAGGCGAATTTTCTCTGCGTGCACTTCGAGGATGCGGGCCAGATCTATCGCAACCTGATCAACGGCGGAGTGGTTGTGCGTGATGTCGGCCGCTATCCGGGTTTGGCTGGCCATCTCCGCTTGAGTATCGGCACACGCGAGGAAAACTCGCGTCTGCTCGAAGTTCTGATCCGTGGCGAGGCCATGGCATGAGTACGCGCAAGATCCTGTTCGTTGATCGTGATGGCTGCGTGATCGATGAGCCCGAGGATTTCCAGATCGATCGCTTCGAGAAATTTGCGCTGTTGCCCGGTGTCATCGCGGCCTTGTCGCGCTGCGTCTCTGCGGGCTATGAGATCGTCATGGTGACCAACCAGGATGGGCTCGGCACCGACAGCTTTCCCGAAGTCGAGTTCCAGGGTCCGCATGATCTGCTCATGCGCATCCTCGCCTCGCAGGGCATTGTGCCGCGGGAAGTGTTGATCGATCGCAGCTTCGCCCACGAGAGTCTCGATACGCGCAAACCCGGTGTCGGCATGATGCGCCACTGGTTGGCCGACGACAGTTGGTCGCGGGCAAAATCGGCAATGGTCGGAGATCGTGAGACGGATCTGCAATTCGCCTCCAATCTGGGCGTGCGCGGATTCCGGGTGGGTGCCCTGGGGCAGGCCTGGGCGGACGTTGCGCGCGAATTGCTGGATGCGCCACGCATCGCTGATGTGACCCGCGAAACCCGCGAAACGAAGATCCGCGTGCGCGTCGACCTTGATGCAGGAGCGCGTGCCGACATCCACACGGGTTTGGGATTTTTCGATCACATGCTCGAACAGATTGCCAAGCACGCCAATATCGACTTGCGCTTGCACTGTGACGGCGACATCCACATCGATGAGCACCACACGATCGAGGATTCGGCGCTAGCGCTCGGCGAGGCCTTGCGCAAGGCGCTCGGCGACAAGCGCGGGATCGGCCGCTATGGCTTCATGCTGCCGATGGACGAGAGCCTGGCATCGGCGGCGCTCGATCTTTCCGGCCGCGCCTGTTTCGAGTTCGAGGGGAGTTTCCCGCGCGATCGCGTCGGCGAGGTGCCGACTGAACTCGTACCGCATTTTTTCCGCTCGCTCTGCGATGGACTCGGTGCAAACCTGCATCTGAGTGTGCGCGGCGAGAATGCCCATCACATGGTCGAGGCCTGCTTCAAGGTGGTTGCACGTTGTCTGCGCCAGGCCATCCGCATCGAGGGCAATGATCTGCCGAGCACCAAGGGTGTCTTGTGAGTGCGCGGGATGTTGTCCTGGTTGATGCGGGTGGCACCAATATCGGCTCGGTGCGATACGCGTTGGAACGCCTCGGCATCGATGCGCGAATCAGCATCGACCCGGCGCGAATCCGCAGCGCTTCGCATGTGATCCTGCCCGGAGTCGGTGCGGCCGGACCAGGCATGGCGCGATTGCGCGAATCGGGCATGGTCGAAGTCATTCGCAAGCTCGAACAACCTGTGCTCGGTGTCTGCCTCGGCATGCAACTCCTGTTTGAGCATTCAGAGGAGGGCGATACCGCGTGCCTTGGTGTGATTCCGGGCCAGGTTCGGCGCATCGAGGCGGGTGCCGGGCGACGTGTGCCGCATATGGGCTGGAATGCACTTGAGCGTGTTCGCGAGGATCGCCTGCTCGACGGTATCGGTGATCATGATTTTGTCTATTTTGTGCACAGTTATGCTGTGCCCAGCGGGGAATCGACGGTCGCCGGTGTCGACTACGGTTCGCCGCTGAGTGCGATCGTGCGTCATCGCAATTTTTGTGGCATGCAGTTCCACCCCGAACGCTCCGCTGCGGTCGGCGCCTTATTGTTGAAGAACTTTCTTTCCCTATGACTCTTGAAATCATTCCCGCGCTGGATCTTCGCGGTGGCGGTGTCGTGCGCTTGCGCCAGGGCGACTACGCCCGGGAGACCAGCTACGCCCTCGATGCGGTCGAACAGGCGCAGCGCTATCGGGATGCCGGTGCGCGTCGCCTGCATGTGGTCGATCTGGATGGCGCGCGCGAGGGCCACTTCGAGAATCTCGCCGTCATCGAAGCGCTGGCCAAGCTCGATCTCGTTGTGCAAGCCGGTGGGGGCGTGCGCAGTGAAGCGGACCTCAAGCGTCTGTTCGATGCCGGTGTCCAGCGCGTGGTGGTCGGTAGCGTCGCGGTCAGGGAGTGTGCGCGCGTGATCGACTGGATCGGAACCTACGGTGCCGAGCGGCTGGTTATCGCGCTGGATACGCGTGAAATCGATGGTGTGTGGACGTTGTCATCGGCCGGCTGGACCGAAGCCGCCGCGGTAACGCTGGATGAACTGGCGCCGCGCTATCAGAAAGCCGGTGCGCGCCATCTGCTGTGCACCGATATCGCCCGCGACGGCATGTTGTCGGGGCCGAACCTCGATCTTTACGCACATCTGGCCCGGATTGCGCCGGGACTGGCCGTGCAGGCATCCGGTGGTGTGCGTGATGTCGCCGATGTGAAAGCGCTGCAAGGCAAGGCCGCCGGCGTGATTCTCGGCCGCAGCTTGCTCGAAGGACATCTCGATGTCGCTGGAGCATTGCAGTGCTGACCCGACGCATTATTCCGTGCCTCGATGTGCGCGATGGCAAGGTGGTCAAGGGCGTGCGCTTTCGTGATCTTGTCGTCGTCGGCGACATCGTCGATCTGGCTTTGCGTTATCGCGACGAAGGCGCCGATGAGCTGGTGTTCTACGACATCACGGCCAGCCCCGAGGGGCGCAGTGTCGATCGCGACTGGGTCGAGCGCGTGGCCCGATCCATCGATATACCGTTCTGTGTGGCTGGCGGTATCCGCGATGTCGAGTCAGCGCGCACGATCCTGCATGCCGGTGCCGACAAGATCTCAGTCAACTCGCCCGCGTTGGAACGTCCCGAACTGATCAGCGAACTCGCCGCCGCTTTTGGCGTGCAATGCGTCGTTGTCGGCATCGACAGCCTGCGCGATGCCGATGGCGAATGGCGCGTACGCCAGTACACCGGTGATCCGGACAAGATGCGGGCCTTGCCACGGAGCACGCTGGATTGGGTTGTCGAGGTGCAGCAGCGCGGTGCGGGTGAAATCGTACTTAATTGCATGGATACCGATGGCGTGCGCAGTGGCTACGATCTGATCCAGATGCGTGCCGCGCGCGCGATCTGTGCCGTGCCGCTGGTGGCTTCGGGGGGTGCCGGCACGCTCGAGCACTTCCGCGCGGCATTTGTCGAGGCCGATGTCGATGCGACACTCGCCGCCAGCGTATTCCACTCCGGCGCGATCCGGATTCCTGAACTGAAATCCTTTCTTGCCGCGAACGGCGTGGAGACCCGGCCATGAGCGACGTCGATATTTTTGCAAGCCTGGACTGGGCGAAAGGCGATGGCCTGCTGCCAGCCATCATCCAGCATTGGCACAGTGGCGAAGTGCTGATGCTTGGCTACATGAATCGAGAGGCGCTGGCCGCGACACAGGCCAGCGGCAAGGTCACATTTTTTAGCCGCAGCAAGCAGCGCCAGTGGACCAAGGGTGAATCTTCGGGTAACC
>JBDTCQ010000188.1:0-5064 GCA_039923515.1 Dokdonella sp. | reverse complement strand
CGGACAAGCGCAACAGCTCGCAACGAAGCATCGGAGATTTGGCGAGATCGAATTCCGTTTCAACGACACGGCGCAGGGTCTCGGCAATCGCCGCCTGACGCATCGCTTCGTCGTTGTTCGACAAGTCGCGCTCGACAAATGGCAACGCGGCCTCGGCAACGATGCAGAACTGTTCGCCATCCGCACTCAGCGTTCCGCGCAAGGCCTCATGTCGATCGAGAACTGCCTGCAGCGCACGGCGCAGAGCATTCGCATCGAGCGGCCCGTGCAGTTCCAGCGTCACTGATTCGTTGTAGGCGAGCGACGCTGCCGGCTCGATGGACGCGGCCAGCCAGATCTCTTTTTGTGATTCGGTGGCCGGCACCACGCGCGCCAGCGGCGCATCGGCAAAGGGATCGTAATCAACCGCAACCGTGGTGTCCGCCGGCGTTGCCGAAGTCATCATGCCTCCACCTTCAGGTACTTGCCCGGCAGTTCGGGGTTGGGCACGAACCAGGCCGGATTGCCTTCGGCATCCTTGCCCAGGCGTGCGCCAGCCACGGGCGGCTTGCTGGCATCGAATACGCGCGTCGTCTCGAGCTTGTGACGCGGCAGGAAATCGGCCTCCTGCAACTCCGCGACGGATTCGCGAAACGCCGTTGCGATCGAGTCGAAATCCGTCTCGCTGTGCGCGCTGGTCATGAAGCACGGAAAGTTGTCGAGGATATGGATGTTGCGGCTGCGCATCATCGCGAACAACAAATCCTGCATCGGGTGTTCTTCCTTGAAATTGACTTTCCATACCGAGGCGAAGTGGGTGATCGCAATCGGCGCACCCAACTCGGCACAAGCGGCGTTCATGCGCTCGACCATTCCCGTGGTTCGTGCGTTGATGCCTTCTTGCAGCGCCGGCCCTTGTTCGGCCAGGTGTTCGAGCACGGCATTCGCCGCGGCCAGGGCGAGCGGATGACGCACGAAGGTGCCGGCGAAATAGGTGACACCCACGGTCGGAACGGAGTCGTCGCCGAATTGCCACTGGCCGCCGTCCAGCGCATCCATGTATTCGCGCTTTCCGGCAATCACGCCAATCGGAAAGCCGCCACCCAGCACTTTTCCATAGGTGGCCAGATCGACGTCGACACCGAGAATGTGCTGGGCACCGCGCGGATGCGAGCGAAAGCCGGTGACGACCTCGTCGAAGATCATCAGCGCGCCACTGTCACGCGTGATCGAACGTACCTCGTGGAGGAATTCGCGTGGCTGAAAATCGGGGCGCCTGCTTTGCACGGGTTCAATCAGCACGGCGGCAATCTCGCTGGCCCGCTCGCGGATGATGGCCAGGGTTTCCGGCGTGCCGTAGTCGAGCACGAGGACATGTTCGGCGGTGTTGCGCAAGATCCCCGGCGCTGCGGGGATCGAGCGCAGCTTCTTGGTGCCACGTACGATCACTTCATCGAAGATGCCGTGATAGGAACCACTGAAGATCACCAGGGTGTCGCGGCCGGTCACCGTGCGCGCAATGCGGATCGCGCCCATGACCGCTTCAGAACCGGTGTTGCACAAGCCGGCCCGATCAAAACCGGTCATCGCGCAGATTCGCTGGGCAACCTCGCCAGCAAGCGGATGCTGTGGCCCGATCTCGTAACCCAGCTCCAATTGGCGGCGAATCGCAGCGAGGACAAACTCGGGTTGCCAGCCAAACAAGCTCATGCCGAAGCCGTTCAAGGCATCGATGTATTCATTGCCATCGATATCCCAGACCCGCGCGCCTTTCGATCGATCGACCACAATCTGGTAAATGATTTCCTTGAGCAGCGGACGGAATCCGTTGACCACGCGCGGATCGGCCAGATGCGGCCGATGCTCGGTCGTGTAGGCCTTGGACTTGCGTGTGCGCTCGATGTAACGGCGCATGAAGACATCGAGTCGCAGGCGCTGGCGCTCACTCAACGGGTCACGCTGGGAATGGATGCGAGCGATGGCGCCAAATGCCTTTTTGACATCGTAGTGCGTATGCGTGAGCGCGGCTTCCTCACTGTCGATTGCGGCAGCGAGCGAGGCCGCATGCGCCGGCGCGGAGCTCGCAGGCACCACGCTGGGCATTACTGTCGCAGGTGCAATCGGCCCGTGTCCGAGCAGGGCCAGTTGCTGCTGCATGATCAGCATTTGTTGCTGGATGACCTGCTGGATCAAACAGCCATCCGCTGCCATCGCTTGCATTGGCAACGCCATCGCCGCGGGGACGGCGCCCGATGTGGCTATTGGTACATTTGCCGATGCGGCAGCAGGCTGCGAATCCGGCGGCGCCTGCTGGTCGATGTGAGCGACCAGGCTGTCCAGACTGGACAGGCTTTCCATCAACTGGCGGAAGCTTACCTTGATGCCGAATACCTTGGACAATTGCAGGGCGACCTGGGTCAGGGCCAGCGAATCCAGGCCAAGCTCAATGAAGTTGGCGCCACTGTCGGCGTCGTCCAACTCGATGCCGGCGACATCCTCGATCAGTGACTTCAACTGGGTCAGCAAGCGCAAGCGCCGATCGGGGGCTGCGGCGGGCAACGGGGTCGCCATGGGGTTCTCCGGAAGCAAAGCTGGCTGAACCAGGCTGGGGGGAATGGGTGTGGAATGGGTGATCTTGCCGACATCGGCCGACGACGCCGGAGCATCGAGCCAGTGACGCTGACGCTCGAACGGATAGGTTGGCAGGCGCACGCGGTGTTTGTGGATACGACGATCGAGAACAGCAAGCTTGAGTGGTACGGCTGTCGCCCAGAGCTGGCCGACTGCAGCCAGCCACGCGGAGACTTCGAGTGCTGCCGAATCGGCCAGCGAAGCGACGACCAGTCGCGGCTTCTGCGCCTGCTGGCGAGCCAGCGTGGTCAGGGTCGCGCGTGGGCCGACTTCAATCAGGGCGACATCGGGATGGGACTCCAGCAGGCAAGACAGTGCCGAATGAAAGCGCACCGTGCCGCGCAGATGGCGAGTCCAGTAGTCTGCCGAGGTAGCTTCATCATCGGCCAGCAAACTTGCCGACAACGTCGACATGATCGGCAGCTTCGGTGCCGACAAGGCAACGCCCCCGACTTCCGCGTGGAACGGTGCGAGCACGGGATCCATCATCGCCGAATGGAAGGCATGCGACGTGCGCAATGCGCGACAGGCAATACCATCGGCCTCCAATGCGATTCGCATCGTTTCGATATCGGCGATTTCGCCAGCGAGCACGCAAGCGGATGGCCCATTTTCGACCGCCAGCGACAACGAAGCCGGTAGTCGCGCCTTGAGCGACTCGCTACCGAGGCGCACTGAAAGCATGGCGCCAGCTGGTTGCGCCTGCATCAGGCGACCGCGCCGCGCGACCAGGCGCAATCCGTCCTCAAGACTCATCACCCCGGCCAGCACCGCCGCCACGAACTCACCCACGCTATGCCCGATCAGGAGGCGTGGCAGCAGGCCCAGCGACATCCACAGCCTGGCCAGCGCGTATTCGATGGCGAAGGTCGCCGGTTGGGTGACGCCGGTATCAAGCAAGGCATCGGACTCATCGGAAAACAGGCGTTCACGCAAATCGAAACCCAGTTCGCCAACCAGCAGTTCCGCACACTCATCCAGCGCTGCACGAAACACGGGCTCGCGTGCGTGAAGGCCTTGGCCCATGCCCGGATACTGCGCACCCTGACCGGGGAACATGAAAACGACACCGGCATCGCCGACACGGTTGTTGGACTTGGCAATCTTCAATTGGCCGAGCTTGGCAATGGCATCGGCAGAGTCGTCGGCAACTAGCGTGACGCGTTGCGCGAAAGCCTTGCGTCCGTGGCTCAAGGTGAACGCCACATCGGCCAGATTTTCATCCGGACTTGCCTGCAGATGACGCGCGAGACGTCGCGCCGATTCTGCCAGCGCCTCGCTGGTGCGCGCCGAAAGCAGCAGCAGATGCGGCCCTTCGATACGATCCGAAAACCGCGCGGGCGGCGCTTCTTCGAGTACGACATGGGCATTGGTGCCGCCGACACCAAACGCACTGACACCGGCGCGCAACGGCCAGTCACCTCGCCAATCGCACAGTTCGCGGTTGACCACAAACGGCGAGTTGGCGAAATCGATCACCGGATTCAGGGCGTCGACATGCAGGCTCGGTGGCAATCGACGCGAGTCCAGCGCCAGCGCGGTCTTGATCAACCCGGTGGCACCGGCGGCGATGACCAGGTGCCCGACATTGCTCTTGACCGACCCGATTGCACAGTAGCCACTCGCATCGGTGCTGCGCCGGAACGCCGAGGTCAGACCTTCGATTTCAATCGGATCGCCCAGCGGCGTTGCCGTTCCATGCGCTTCGACGTAACTGATCGAGCGTGCGTCGACTCCCGCATCATCCAGCGCCATGGCAACGACCGCCGCCTGACCGACCGCGCTGGGCGCGGTGAAACTGGCTTTCTCCCCACCATCGTTGTTGACCGCGCAACCTCGGATCACGGCATGGATGTGGTTGCCATCGGCCACGGCGTCGGAGAGCCGCTTGAGCAACACGACCGCTGCGCCGTCGCTGAAAACGGTGCCCTGTGCATCAGCTGAGAACGTGCGCGTATGCCCATCCGGCGACAGCATCGCGCCTTCCTGATAGAGATAGCCGCTGCGGGGTGGACAGGTGACCGAGGCGCCGCCGGCCAGGGCCATTGCGCAGCGTCCAGCGCGCAGGGCATCGACCGCCTGGCAGATCGCCACCAGCGAGGTCGAGCACGCCGTGTGCACGCTGACGGACGGGCCGGTCAGGTTGAGCTTGTGCGCCACCCGGTTGGTGATGTAGTCCTTTTCATTGGCCAGCATCACCTGGAATGCGCCGAGCATTTGAATCCGATCCGGGTAGGCCGATACATGCCGCTGGAAATAGGTGGCGTTGTACATGCCGGCAAAGATGCCGACCGGCGCGTCGTGTGAATCTGGCACATGGCCGGCGCGTTCCAAGACCTCCCAGCACAGCTCGAGAAAGACCCGGTGCTGTGGATCAGTCAGATCGGCTTCGCGTGCACTGATGCCGAAAAATCCGGCATCGAAATCCTCGACACCTTCGATCACCCCGCGTGC
>JBDTCQ010000187.1:0-10023 GCA_039923515.1 Dokdonella sp. | reverse complement strand
GCATCGAGGCGACCATTTCCAGCCCGCGCGTGGCGCAGTCGCCAACCAGCGTACCGTACTTGTGCAATTCCTCATCGCGATGGTCTTTCATCGCATCGGCTGCCAGCAGCAGGGGCTGCAGGATGTTGCGCAGGTCGTGGCTGAGGCCACCGGCGAGCATGGCCAGACTCTCGAAACGCTGGGCACGTATCAGCTCCTTTTCGGAGCGCTCGCGGGCGAGCTTCGCGCGCGCCTCGTTGACTGCCCGTGTAACGGCCGACGGCAGGCGGGCGAGGCTCTCCTTGAGCAGATAGTCGGTCGCTCCCGCCTGGAGCGCTTTGACTGCCGCTTCTTCGCCCATCGTTCCGGAGACAAAGACAAATGGGATGAGGGCTGATCGCTCGCGCAGGATCTGCAGCGCGCGGTGGCCGCTGAACATCGGCATGCTGAGATCGGATATGACGATGTCGGGCTCAAACTGCTCGATCGCGGCGCGGAAATCCTCTTCCGTTTCGACCAGGCGCGAGTCGATCTCGGGGCCGTCACTGCGCAGTGCATCGAGGATCAACTCGGCATCATTGGTCTCATCCTCGACCAGCAGAACCCGCAGCGCATCGTCCATGACCGGGCTGTTCATGAGGGCTATTCCTGGGGAAACTCGTTGAGCACGGCCCAGAACTGGCCAAGCATTTGCACGGCACTGAAGAACTGGCTGACATCGACCGGCTTGACCACGTAGGCGTTGACGCCGAGATTCCAGCTATGCACGAGGTCGCTCTCCTCACGAGACGAGGACAGGATCACGACCGGGACGCGCTTGAGATGCTCGGTATCGCGCATGGTCTTGAGGACTTCGAGACCATCCAGGCGCGGCATCTTGATATCCAGCAAGACCACGGCCGGATTGCCCTTGCTGCGCCCAGAGAACGCGTTGCGGTAGAGCAGGTAATCGAGTGTCTCGACGCCATCCTCGACATGTACGATCGGATTGGCGAGTTTGGCCTCGCGCAACGCGTCGATGGCCATCTCGGCATCGGCCGCGCTGTCTTCGGCGAGCAGGATGGTGCGAATTTCACGACTCATGGATGGCCTCACTGGGAACGATGGTGCCGATGACGGCCGGCAGCGAAAAGAAAAGGGTAGCGCCTTTGTCCGGTTCGGCCTCAGCCCAGGTTCGACCGCCATGCCGATTGATGATCCGGCGTACGTTGGCCAGACCGATCCCGGTACCGGCAAATTCGCTGGCTTTGTGCAGGCGCTGGAACACGCCAAACAATTTTCCCGCGTAAGTCATGTCAAACCCGGTTCCGTTGTCGCGCACGAAGAATACCGTTTCGGCGTTGCTCGACTCAGCTCGGCCGACCTCGATGACCGCATGTTCGCGCCGCGAGGTGTATTTTACCGCGTTGGACAAGAGATTTTGCCAGACTTGGCGCAACATCGCTGCGTCGCCGATGACGAGCGGAAGCTCGGCAATCCGCCATTCGATTGAACGCCCCTCATAGCTGCCCTCAAGCATCGCCACCAGTTCGGCCACCAAGGCATTGAAATTGACCGGTTCGGCACGCAGCGCGCTGCGACCGAGTCGCGAGTAATCGAGCAGATCCTCGATCAGGTTCGACATGCGCCGCGCCGATTCGGATATCACCTCAAGATAGTGATGTGCCCTCTCATCGGCCGACGCACCGATTTGAATGCCGAGCTTGTCCGCAAAGCCTGCGATATGGCGCAGGGGTGCGCGCAGGTCATGGGAAACCGAATAGCTGAACGACTCGAGCTCGCGATTGACGTCAGACACCTGTGCCACTTGCCTTTCGAGATCCTCGTTGAGTTCGCCGATGCGTTGTTCGTAGCGCTTGCGCGCGGTGACATCGTTGACCGTGAGCAGGATGCCAGGTCGGTCATCGATGCCGGCATCTTCGGAAAGACCCATGCGCCGCGCATTGACCAGGACGATGCGATCGATGCCGTTCACGCAGCGCTGCGCAAATTCGTAATCCCAGATCTCGCGGCCCCGCGCACCGACATCCAGCAAGCGCTGGTGCAATTCGGGATCCTTCCAGGGCCCGTCGCCCACTTCGTCCAGCGTGATATTGGCGCGCCGAACAGATTCTGCACCGTAAAATTCGCCAAAGGCTTCGTTGCTCATCAGCAGATGCAGCTCCGGATCGAGAACCGCAATCGGCTCACGCAGGCTTTGCACGATGATCCGCGAACGCTCCACAGCGAGTCGCGCCCGAGACTCGGCCTTGCGTCGATGAATCGCCTGACGCTCGGAAACGAATATCACCGAGCCGAGCAGGACCAATTGCGCGATCAGGGCGCCGGTCATCGTCCAGCGGTTGGTCCGCTGCAGGTCGGCCAGACGTGCACTTCGCTGCGCGAAAAGCTCGTTCTCAAAATTGAGTATCTGATTTGCATACTCGCGTGTGCCGAACAACTCGGCGGCTTGACGGAGTTTGATCGCCGCTGCATCGAAATTGCTGGCGTCGATGTTCAGCATGGCTTCGTCATACAGTTTCAGGCGACCCTCGACCAGCGCGTGGAGTGAACCGATACGGTTCTGCTGCTCGACATGATCCTGGGTTCCTTCGGACAACTCGGTCAGTAGCGGCAAAATCTCGTTGCGCACGGTCGGATAGTCGGGACGTCCGGGTGCGCGCGGCACCTGGGAAAAGCGGGCCAGGACGATGTTCTCCATCTCGATAAGGGCCACGCGCAACTGATGGAATTTCTCCTTGACCACGGCGGTATGCACGACCCAGTTGGACGCGTCCAGCGTGGCATCGGCATTGCCGCGAATGATCGCGTAGGGCAAGGCGACGCAGACCAGTACGGCAATCGCCAACAGGATGATCCTGATGCGATACTCGAAATCAGGCGTCCAGGCAGGCCAGCGCATCGCATCTCCGGGTAGCATGGCAGTTGCAGGAATGAGGCCAAGGGTGGCGTCTTCGGCCGAATTCGTCGGCCGCGATTGCGCGCCAAGCATACGATAGCGGGCAGATACGGTGTAGCCATGGAATCATCAAGACGTGTGCTGATCACGGGGGCCGGCAGCGGCCTTGGCCGGGCCTTGGCCTTTCGCTACGCCGAGGCTGGCTGGCGTGTCGGCTGCGCCGATATTCGCCTTGATCGGGCCGAGGAGACGGTTGCCTTGATCACCGGATTCGGTATCGGTGCCATGGCCATTCAAGTCGATATCGGTGATGACGACTCGTTTGAAGAGCTGCGTGACATGATTCTCGCTGCCTGGGATGGCGTCGATCTGGTCATCAACAACGCCGGCGTCAGTGGCGGCGGCTCGGTGCTGAATGCGTCAATGTCGGACTGGCAGTGGATGCTCAACATCAACCTGCTCGGTGTGGTGCGCGGTTGCCGTCTGTTCGGTCCGGTGATGATTGAGCAGGGCGGCGGCCACATCGTGAATATCGCCTCATTCGCCGCGCTGGCTGGCGGCCCCGGCATGGCCACCTACGCGACCGCGAAGGCAGGGGTGGTCACCGTATCGGAAGGCTTGCGTGCCGACCTCGACGGCAGCGGTGTGAAAGTTTCGGTGGTTTGCCCGACCTTCTTCCAGACCAACCTGCTCGAAGGATTCCGCGCGCCGGACAAACAGTCGTTGAAAATGGCGACCGCGTTGATGCGTGAGTCGAAGGAGAGTGCGGCCGATATCGCGGAAGCCATCTACCAGCGAATTGAGCGCGGTGAGTTCCTGATCCTTCCAACGGCCAGCGTGCGCAAGGCCTGGCGGCTCAAGCGCTGGCTCCCGGAGTTGTATTTCCGCAAGCTCATGCAGCGGGTGCGCGCGCACGGGGGCAAATGATGCAAGGGCTGATGATCTATGGAGCCAACGGCTACACCGGCAAGCTGATTGCTGCCGAGGCCGTTCGACGGGGCCTCAAGCCGGTGCTGGCCGGGCGCAACCGTGATGCCCTCGATGAGCTGGCCGGGCCGCTCAAGCTGACCCGGCGTGTGTTCGAACTCAACGATGCCCATGAAATCGATCGCAATCTCGATGGCGTGCGCATCCTGCTCAACTGCGCCGGCCCGTTCGCCCGTACCTGCGAGCCGCTGCGGGACGCCTGCCTGCGCGAGCATGTCCACTATCTCGACATCACCGGCGAGATCGATGTGTTTGAACATTGCCATCGCATGCACAAGCAGGCCCGGCATGCCGGCATCGTGGTCGCTCCGGGTACCGGTTTCGATGTCGTGCCGACCGATTGTCTGGCGGCGATGCTCAAGCAACGAATGCCAGATGCGACCCATCTGGTTCTGGCCTTCGAGGCCAGTGGCGGCCCCAGCCCGGGGACGGCGCGAACCAGCGTCGAAGGCTTGGCCAAGGGCGGACGCGCACGCATCGAGGGCGAGCTTCGCGAGGTCCCGCTGGCCTGGAAATCACGCGAGTTCACGCGCCGGGATGGCAGCCATCGATCCGCCATGACGATTCCCTGGGGCGATGTCTACACGGCCTTCGTTTCGACCGGTATCCCGAATATCGAAACCTATGTGGCGATACCGGCAAAGACCATTTCACGGTTGCGCTGGGTGCGTCACCTGCGCTGGCTGCTGGCTCTGCAACCGCTCGCGCGCTATCTCGCGGACAAGGCTGGCCGAACCATCGGGCCCAACCAAAAGCAGCGCGAAACAAGCGCCTGCGAGGTCTGGGCCGAAGCGCACAATGCCGCCGGCAAGCAGGTTTCTGCCTCGCTGCGCACGCCGAATGGATACGATCTCACCGTCAGCGCGAGTCTTGGCATCGTCGAACACCTGTTGGCGAATACACCCGCCGGCGGCTACTACACACCATCCATGCTGATGGGTGCCGACTATGTACTGGGTCTGCCCGGCGTCACGCTGCTCGATTCGCGAGTTCGTCAAGCCGATCCCTCGCCAGTGTAGTTACAATCGCGCCCCCGAATTCCCCGATCGAGATCGCGCATGCTGCAAGCCAAGCCACCCCTGAGTTTTATTCCAAGCCTGATTTTTTCCTCGCGCTGGCTGCAATTGCCGCTTTACATCGGTCTGATCGTCGCCCAAGGCGTTTACGTCATCCTGTTCGTCAAGGAGTTGCTGCATCTGATCATGCATGCGACCTCGTTTGGCGAGCAGCAGATCATGCTGATCGTGCTTGGGCTGATCGACGTGGTGATGATCTCGAACCTGTTGATCATGGTGATTGTTGGCGGCTATGAGACCTTTGTCTCGCGCTTGGGTTTGCAGGGACATCCGGATCAGCCGGAGTGGCTCAGCCACGTCAACGCTTCGGTGCTCAAGGTCAAGCTGGCCATGGCCATCATTGGCATTTCCTCGATCCACCTTCTCAAGACCTTCATCGCCGCGGGCACGCTGGAAGGCCTGCCATTCTGTGCGGGTGATGCGCTGGTCAGCGCGGCCCAGGCAGCGATCAATGGCACCGTGCAAACCTGTTCGACGCTGACTCCGCAAGGCGTCATGTGGCAGACCATCATCCACTGCGTGTTCATACTCTCGGCCATCGGCATTGCCTATACCGACCATCTGATGCACTCCATTCCGCGCAGCAAGCCTGCGGCTGCCCATTGAGGGTGCGTTACCTGAACGACTGCCCGCTGTTGGCGGGTTGGTTTAGTTTCGATGCAGGATTGGCTCGCCATGCTTGCGCTTCGATTGATCCAAAATGGGGAAAAAACAATGCGCATGGGCTTGATTATTGCGGGAATCCTTTTGATTGTTGTTGGTGCGGCGGCGTTCACCGGCAACCTCAACTTCACCAAGGACAAGGAAGTGCTCAAGGTGGGCGAATTTTCCGCCAGCGTTAAGCAGGAAAAATCGGTTCCGCAATGGCTTGGAGGCGCCGGTGCACTGCTTGGCCTCGGTCTGGTCGCTGCCGGCGCGATGCGCAAGGGCTAAGCGCGATTGAAATTGAAGGCGCGATCGGAGCATGCATCCGGTCGCGCTTTTTTGTTGCTCGCTTGGCGTCATCGGTTAATCTGGCGCGATGGATGTCTCCCACTTGCTGGATGCTCTCAATCCGGCCCAACGCGAAGCGGTCACCGCAGCCCGAGGACATTACCTTGTGCTTGCCGGTGCCGGTTCGGGCAAGACCCGCGTACTCACCCACCGCATCGGCTGGCTGCTCGAAGTCGAGCGCGTGTCGCCGTGGTCGATACTCGCCGTCACGTTCACCAACAAGGCCGCCGCCGAGATGCGTGCGCGCACGCAGAATCTGGTCGGCGAAGGTCCGCGCGGCCTGACCATTGGTACGTTTCACGGCATTGCCCACCGTTTGCTGCGTCGGCATTGGCGCGAGGCGCGCCTGCCAGAAACTTTCCAGATCCTCGATTCCGATGACCAACAACGTTTGGTCAAGCGCACGATCCAGGGCCTCGGTATCGATGAAGCGCGTTTCCCGCCGCGTCAGGCAACCTGGTTCATCAACTCGGCCAAGGACGAGGGCAAGCGCCCCGAAGCGATCGACGCCGCCGGCAATCCGCTGGCCAGCACGATGGTCGATATCTATGTTGCCTATGAGCGTGCCTGTCAGCGTGCCGGCCTGGTTGATTTTGCCGAACTGCTGCTGCGCGCGCACGAGTTGTGGCTGCACGATGACGCCTTGCTCGCCCACTATCGCGAGCGCTACCAGCACCTGCTGATCGACGAATTCCAGGACACCAACACCCTGCAATACGCCTGGATCCGCGTGCTGGCTGGCAATACCGGGCAGGTATTCGTGGTCGGCGATGACGATCAGGCGATCTATGGCTGGCGCGGCGCGCGTGTCGAGAACGTGCAGCACTTCCTG
Organism: Dokdonella sp.; assembly: GCA_039923515.1. Taxonomy (GTDB): domain Bacteria; phylum Pseudomonadota; class Gammaproteobacteria; order Xanthomonadales; family Rhodanobacteraceae; genus Dokdonella. The sequence goes on along the minus strand of JBDTCQ010000187.1, from coordinate 3,257 downwards.
CGCGACTTTCCTAACGCAAAGACGATCCGACTCGAACAAAACTACCGATCGACCGCGAACATTCTCGGCGCGGCCAATGCCGTCATCGCGCACAACCCGAGTCGCCTCGGCAAGCAGTTGTGGACCGCCGATGGCAGCGGTGATCCCATCGAGGTCTATGCGGCTTACAACGAGCAGGACGAAGCACGTTTCGTCATCGAGCGCATCCGAGAATACGTGCGCGATCATCGCGCCAGCGATGTGGCGATCCTGTACCGCTCGAATGCGCAGTCGCGCAACTTCGAGGAACATCTCGTTCAGAACAAGATTGCCTACCGCGTTTATGGCGGTCAGCGCTTCTTCGATCGCGCCGAGATCAAGGATGCGCTGGCCTATCTGCGCCTGATCGCGAATCGTCATGACGATGCCGCATTCGAGCGCGTGGTCAACACGCCGCCACGCGGCATTGGTGACCGAACGATCGACCTATTGCGCGCGCGCGCGCGCCGCGAAGACACCTCGATGTGGGAAGCCGTGCTTGGCGAGTTGACCGACAGCACGCTGGCTGGGCGTGCGAAGAATGCGCTGCGGGCATTCCTGACATTGATTGATGAACTGGCACGCGATTGCCTGGTCGCCCCCTCCAGCCAATCTGGCGAAGGCAGTGATCCGGAGTCGGAGGCGGCTATCGACGAGCCGCTGCGCCTTGCCGAGCAGATGGATCACGCAATCGTCCGCTCCGGCTTGCGCGAGTATCACGAGAAGGACAAGACCAGCGCCGAAACACGCACCGAAAACCTTGACGAGCTTGTCAATGTCGCGAGCCGTTTCGAGCGCACCGCCGAAGATATCGAAGCAGGTCTGTCCGATCTCTCGGCCTTCCTGTCGCACGCTGCGCTGGAGGCGGGAGAGGCGCAGGCCGAGGTTGGTCAGGATTGCGTGCAGTTGATGACCCTGCACTCGGCCAAGGGTCTCGAATTTCCGCTGGTGTTCCTGGTCGGCCTTGAAGATGGGCTATTCCCGAGCCACAAATCGATCGAGGAGCCGGGTCGGCTTGAAGAGGAGCGGCGCCTCGCCTATGTCGGCATCACTCGCGCACGCGAGCATCTGATCCTTTGCTATGCCGAGACGCGGCGCATGCACGGCATGGAGATGTATGGTCGACCTTCACGCTTCCTCGGTGAGATTCCGCGCGATCTGTTGCACGAGATTCGGCCACGTGTACAGGTCAGCCGCCCGATGCGCGAAAGCCAGCATGCATCGCTGCAAATGGAAGCGCCCACATTCAAGCTGGGACAGCGCGTCAATCATGCTAATTTTGGTGATGGTGTTGTCGTCGACTATGAGGGCAACGGTGCGCATACACGCGTGCAGGTCAATTTCGAGGATGCCGGGCAGAAATGGCTGGTGCTGGCATTCGCAAATTTGACCAGGCTCTGAAAAGAGTGAGCGGTCAGCAGTGAGCGGTTGGCGGGAAGAGCCGCGATGTTCTCTGCGAGCCGCGAGCATGCTTGCAAGTGGCGCGAAACAAGCCAAGCTGCCTGAAAATGCTGTCACCGCTCACCGCTCACCGCTCTCGGCTACCCAATGATCGAAAACATCCCGATTCCACTCGCCCTGACCGGCATCGTTGTCCTCGGTGTGCTTGCGCAATGGGTTGCCTGGCGAGTCCGCCTGCCATCCATTGTGCTGTTGCTTGGGGTCGGCATCCTGATCGGGCCGATCCTGCACCTGCTTGATCCGGACAAGGTCTTTGGCGATCTGCTGTTTCCGCTGACCTCACTGTCGGTTGCGATCATCCTGTTCGAGGGCAGCCTGACTTTGCGTTTCCGCGATATCCACGGACTGCGTGGGCCCATTCTCAATCTCGTCACGCTCGGTGCCGCGATCAACATCTTCATGCTCACCTTTGCCGCGTTGTATTTTCTGCGCGCGCCGATCGGGGTCGCCCTGTTGATTGGTGCGATTGGCAGCGTGACCGGGCCGACCGTGGTTTCACCGATGTTGCGTGCGATCCGGCCCACGCAGGCGATCGACAAGGTGCTGCGCTGGGAAGGCATCATCATTGATCCGATTGGCGCAATCCTCGCGGTAATAGCGCTCGAGTTCGCGATGAAAGGGGGCAATACCGATACCTGGTGGGTGCTCGGCAAACTGGTGCTGTCCGGCAGTCTGATGGGGATTTTCGCGGCACTCCTGCTCGGCGGATTGCTCAAGCGCCATCTGGTGCCTTGGTATCTGCGCAATGTGGTCACCCTGGCGGTGTTATTTACGGCGTTCACGGCCAGCAACACGATTGCGGATGAAGCGGGTTTGCTCGCGGTGACGGTGATGGGCGTGATGCTCGCCAACACGCGCGACCTCGACATGGAGGATGTGCTCAACTTCAAGGAGAGCCTGACCGTTCTGCTCGTCTCGCTGCTCTTCATCATTCTTGCTGCGCGCCTTGATCTCGGCAGTTTTCAGGCGCTCGGCTGGGGATTCCCGCTGTTCCTGATCACGGTGCTCCTGGTGGCTCGTCCGATGGCGGTATTCGCCAGCGCTACCGGATCGAAATTGTCGATGCGCGAGCGAGGGTTGATCGCCTGGATCGGACCTCGCGGTATCGTCGCGGCTGCCGTTGCCTCGTTGTTTGCCCTGCGTCTCGAGGCCGAGCATGTGCCCGGCGGTGAGTTGCTCGGGCCAGCAATTTTCAGCATCATCATCGCCAGCGTTCTGGTCCAGAGTTTCACCGCTCGCCGCCTCGCCCTGCGCTGGAAACTGGCCGAGGAAGAACCGCTCGGTGTGATCATTGTCGGCTCAGGTCTGGCACCGGTGACGATTGGCCAGTCGCTGAAGAACGCCGGTTACGACGTCACCCTTGTCGACAGCAACTGGGATGCGCTCAAACGCGCACGAATGGCCGGTCTGAAAACCTATTTTGGCAGCGTCGTCTCTGATCACGCCGAGCATCATCTGGATACCACCGGGGTCGCCCGCTTGCTCGCGATGAGCAGCCGGCCGGGGCAGAACATCCTGGCTTGCCTGCATTATCGATCCGAGCTCGGCACCGATGGTGTATTCGCGCTGCGTACCACCGAGGATCAGGACAAGGCCAAGCTGACCCTGACCGGCAGTCTCAAAATGCCCTGGTTGTTTGATGATCGCATCGACAATGTGCGCCTCGATGAAGCGATCGCAAGCGGTGCGGTGATCAAGACCAGCAAGCTCAAGGACAATTACACATTGGCCGATCTGAAGCAGCGAAGCGAAGGCCTGGCCATTCCGCTGTTCGCGAT
>JBDTCQ010000186.1:0-7997 GCA_039923515.1 Dokdonella sp. | reverse complement strand
GTCCGCCCTACGCCAAACTGGCTGACTTCGTCACGCGCTGGTTGACCCGCTGATCACGCCATCGCCGGGGTTCAGGTTTTTGTCTTTATCCTCGATCGCCTGATTGAACGAGGATGGCGTCAAGCTTGCATGCGCAAGCATTCGGCGCCCGAGAACCCAAAGCCACGCCATGACCAAGAAATCCGAATACATACCCGCTCGCCGCAACGCGCCTGAAACGGAAACCGATCTGTCCAGCCGGATCACGCGGCACCTGCTGGGTCTGCTGAGCAGTGTGCCCGACACGGATGAGAAGCGCGGTGACAACGCTGCCGTGCGCGTGCAATCCCTGACCAGGGCCGCGGCGACCAAAGCGGCGCTCGCTGCGGGTACGCTGGCCTTGCCACCGGGACCACTCGGCTGGCTGACCATCGGACCCGAACTCGTTGCGATCTGGCGCATCCAGGCCCAGTTGGTCGCCGATATCTCGGGGGCCTATGGCGTCAGTGCGCGCCTGAATCGCGAGCAGATGATGTATTGCCTGTTCCGCCATGCGGCGGCACAAGCGGTGCGTGACCTGGTCGTGCAGGTTGGCGGTCGCCTGATCGCGCAGGATGTCCCGCTGCGCGTGCTCGAGCGTGTCGCCCGGGCGATCGGCATGCGGGTGACCAAACGCATCGTCGGCAGCGGCATCTCACGCTGGTTGCCGGTGGTTGGCGCGGTGGGTGTCGGTGCCTACGCCTGGTACGACACGCGCCAGGTCGCACGTACCGCGATCCGCCTGTTCGGCGGCGGTCCGAGCACGGCCGACGCCGTGCTCGCGGCGATGGAGGAAGAAGACGCCCGTGCCGCCGCACAAGCCGCGCCGGACGAGCCAGACCGTGCCAATACCGGGATGCGCCGTCGCGCCTGAATAGCGAACCGGGTCCGCGCACGCGGGTTGGCAATTCGGAAAAAGCAAGACTCAAACCGCAAAATAATCGGTTGACCCGACTCGCCAGACACAATAGCTTGTGTTCCGTCGGTGCCCGCTTCGTCAACGTCCAACGTTGTTTGAGGCCGGGTTAAAAGGGAATCCGGTGCAAATCCGGAACTGCCCCGCAGCGGTAAGTGGAAACGAGTCCCATCCAGTGCACTGGGCGCGAGCCTGGGAAGCCATGGGACAAGGTGGATCGCGAGATCCGTATCCGCAAGTCCGAAAACCTGCCGACACATCGGGGTTTTGCTCCCCGCGAGTCGCGCCTATTGAGACGCCAACCGCGGAATCTCGCAAACCCGATGCAGGTGGCCGTTTCCGCGGGGAAGCGCGTTGCAGAGTCGATGCGTATGCGTCGGTTCCGTGGCGCATCCCGTGAAGTGGCACCGATCAACCCTGCGCTCGGGAGCAGGCCATCGGTTACGCACGGGAGTCCGTCATGCATCCTCTCGATTCCGACGCGCCAGGCGTCCACGAATCCGCTTCAATTTCGGTTGGTGAAACGACAATGAATTTCCACTCTGCCCTCGCCAGCGCGACGGCAAGTCAGCCCATTCCCACAACCTCGGCTGGCGATGTTTTCGCCCTGACCGCCCCGCATAGTCCAACCCAGATGCGGGTGACCAAACGCAATGGCAGCAGCGAAGTGGTTGACCTTGGCAAGATCGTGCGCGCGGTCAGCCGCAATGCCGAAAACCTGTTTGCGGTCGATCCGATGCGCGTTGCACTGAAGACGATCGGCGGCATCTACGATGGCGCAAGCACGCGCGAACTCGATGAGTTGTCGATCCGCACGGCCGCCGCGCTGACCGCCGAGGAACCGGAATACGGCTTTCTGGCCGCACGGCTGCTTTCGTCCTACATCGACAAGGAAGTCTCGGGTCAGGAGATTCAGTCGTTCTCGCAATCGGTTGCGCGCGGGGCCGAACTCGGCATCATCAACGATCGACTGCGTGAATTCGTCGCCCTCAACGCACGCAAGCTCAACGACGCCATCGACCCGCTCGCCTCGCGACGGTTCGAATATTTCGGCCTGCGTACTGTCTACGACCGCTACCTGCTGCGCCACCCGCAACAGCGCAAGGTCACCGAAACGCCGCAGTATTTCTTCATGCGGGTGGCCTGCGCGCTCGGTGGCAATCATCTGGCCGAGACCCTCGAACTGTATCGACTATTGTCGTCGCTGGAGTACATTCCGAGTTCGCCGTCGCTGTTCAACGCGGGCACCACGCACGAGCAACTGTCCTCATGCTTCCTGCTCGATTCGCCGCTGGATTCACTGGAAAGCATCTACGACAAATACGCCGACGTGGCCAAGTTGAGCAAGTTCGCCGGCGGCATCGGTCTTTCCTACTCGCGCGTGCGCTCCCGGGGCTCACTGATCAAGGGTACCAACGGCCATTCCAACGGGCTGGTTCCGTGGCTGAAAACCCTCGATGCCTCGGTCGCCGCCGTCAATCAAGGTGGCAAGCGCAAGGGTGCGGCCTGCGTGTATCTGGAAACCTGGCATGCCGACATCGAGGAGTTCCTCGAATTGCGCGACAACACCGGTGACGATGCGCGGCGCACGCACAATCTCAATATCGCCAACTGGATTCCGGATGAATTCATGCGTCGGGTCGAGGCTGACGGCGAGTGGTCGCTGTTTGATCCCAAGCGCGTGCCGCACCTGGTCGATCTGTGGGGCGAGGCTTTTGACCACGCCTATCGCCAGGCCGAAGCCGAGGGTCTCGCTGCTGACACGATCAAGGCACGCGAACTTTACTCACGCATGTTGCGCACGCTGGCCCAAACCGGCAACGGCTGGATGACGTTCAAGGATCGCTGCAACGCGAGCTCGAACCAGACCGCGCGTACGCAAAACGTCATCCATCTTTCCAATTTGTGCACTGAGATCCTTGAGGTCACTTCCGACAGCGAGACGGCTGTTTGCAATCTCGGCTCAATCAATCTTTCCCGTCACCTCAGTGACGGTGCATTCGATTTCGAAAAGCTCGCCAATACTGTTGCGATCGCCGTGCGCCAACTTGATCGCGTCATCGATCTCAATTTCTATCCGATTGCCACGGCCGCCATGGCAAACCTCAAGTGGCGTCCGGTTGGCCTCGGTATGATGGGTTTGCAGGATGTGTTCTTCCAGTTGCGCTTGGCGTTTGATTCGACGGAGGCCGAGGCCCTGTCGGCAAAAATTGCCGAGCACATCTATTTCCATGCCCTCAGCCAATCCTGCGACCTCGCCGACGAGCTCGGCAGGCACCCGGCCTTCGAGGAAACACGCGCAGCGAACGGTGAACTGCAATTTGATCATTGGCCGCGATCAACACAGACGATCGCGTCATCCCGCTGGGACGAACTGCGTGAGCGGATCAAGGCCAAGGGTTTGCGCAATTCACTGTTGATCGCCATCGCGCCGACCGCGACGATCGCTTCCATCGCCGGTTGCTACGAATGCATCGAGCCGCAGATCTCGAATCTGTTCAAACGCGAGACGCTATCCGGTGATTTCCTCGTCATCAACCGCTATCTGGTCGAGGAGCTGAAAACGCTCGGGCTTTGGACCGAGCCTGTGCGCGATGCCATCAAGTTGGCCGAAGGATCGATCCAGGGCATTGAGGCCATTCCGGAGCGCCTGCGTGAAATCTATCGCACCGTTTGGGAGTTGCCGCAAAAAGCCTTGATCGATCACGCCGCCGCGCGCGGTGCCTATATCGACCAGAGCCAGTCGCTCAATCTGTTCCAGGAAAACCCGAACATCGGCCGTCTGTCGTCGATGTACATGTATGCCTGGAAAGCCGGCATCAAGACGACCTATTACTTGCGCTCACGACCGGCCACACGCATCGCCAAGACAACGGTCGGTGCGGTCGCGACGCAGACGCCGTTGCCAGTGCCGCCAACCACAGCGGCGGATGCCAGCAGTGCGGTGGTTTGCTCGCTGGAAAATCCCGAGTACTGCGAGGCGTGTCAGTAGGCAACGGAAGCGGGGTCGATGGAACCACGATTGCCATTTTTGTATTGAGGCATCAGAGCAAAGTCACTCGATTCCGGCGAACGCCGGGATCCAGTGACTTACGCTTCAATTCACAGTATCTGCTGATACAAATCACGCCAGTTCGGATTACTCGCCTCGGTCGAATCGACCTTCCAGGCGCGCTTCCATTCCTTGATGGCTTTCTCACGTCCGATCGCCGATCCCATCGATTCATGCATTTCAAACCAGACCAGATCATGCGCGCCATAGCGATGCGTAAATCCATTCCAAACATCATTTCTATGCTGCCAGATGCGTGCGGGAAGGTTGGAGGTCACGCCAACGTACAACGTTCCGTTGCGCCGGCGGGCGAGCACATACACGCAAGGCTGCCGTTCGATTATGTTGGCGATTCCATCCGCAACTGGTCTGACGATATACCTCGACGCTGCGGATCGGAAAGGTATCGCAAACTCGCGGACACCCATTTCCCGCTAACCAAGCACTAATTCTCCGGAGAAAATGAAGAATGTCCGCACAACCCCCGTTCAAGAAACAACACCTCCTCGATCCCGGTTTCGAGCTGACTTTGCGCCCAATGCGCTATCCCGCGTTCTATGAGATGTACCGCGCGGCGATCCGCAATACCTGGACAGTCGAGGAAGTCGATTTCGCGCCTGATGTGAATGATCTGAAGTCGAAGATGTCGCCGGCCGAACGACATTTGATCCATCGCCTGATCGCGTTTTTTGCGACCGGTGATTCGATTGTCTCAAACAACCTCGTGTTGAATCTCTACACGCACATCAATGCACCGGAAGCGCGCATGTACCTGTCGCGCCAGCTCTACGAAGAAGCCTTGCACGTGCAGTTCTACCTGACCTTGCTGGATACCTATCTGCCCGATCCGGATGAGCGCAACAAGGCGTTTGCAGCGATCGAGAACATTCCCTCGATCCGGCGCAAGGCCGAGTTCTGCTTCAAGTGGATTGAGTCAATCCAGAAGATCCGGCGCATCGAGACGCGCGATCAGCGTCGCCAGTTCCTGCTCAATCTGATCTGCTTCGCGGCGTGTATTGAAGGCCTGTTCTTCTTTGCCGCATTTGCCTATGTGTACTTTCTACGATCACGCGGCCTGCTGCATGGACTCGCTTCGGGGACCAACTGGGTGTTCCGTGACGAGAGCTGCCACATGGCGTTTGCCTTCGAGACGATCCGCACCGTGCGTGAGGAAGAACCCGACCTGTTCGATGCCGAAATGCAGGCGCAGGTCATCGATATGCTCGAGGAAGCAATCCAGTGCGAGACGGCATTCGCTGAAGACGTACTCGGCGGCGGAGTTGCCGGCATCTCCGCGCTAGAGATGCGCCAGTACCTCGAATATTGTGCCGACCAGCGCTTTGCCCAGCTCGGCATGCCGCGTCATTACGGTGCGCGCAATCCGTTCGACTTCATGCAGTTGCAGGATGTCCAGGAGGTCACCAACTTCTTCGAGCGTCGCGTCTCGGCTTATCAGGTCGGCGTACAGGGCGAAGTCGGATTCGACGAAGCGTTCTGAGCGCGCAGTGTCGATCCGGACTAAGCTCGGCGCATGTCGGTAGACGCCCTTCGCCACTTCGTCGATCAGCACGAACGCTTGTTCGTGCTGACCGGCGCCGGCTGCAGCACAGATTCGGGTATCCCCGATTACCGTGATGCAGCGGGCGACTGGAAGCGCAAGCCGCCGGTAACCTTGCAGGCTTTTGTCGGTGATGCAGCGACGCGTCGTCGTTATTGGGCACGCAACATGCTGGGCTGGGGTCGTTTTGGCCATGCCTCACCGAATCTCGCGCATGAGGCGTTGGCACGACTGGAACACGGTGGAAAGCAACAAGTTCTGTTGACCCAGAATGTTGACCGGTTGCACCAGGCGGCGGGCAGCCGCAACGTGATTGATCTGCACGGCCGCATGGACGTCGTGGTTTGCCTTGCCTGCCAACATAGCAGCGCACGCGAGCTTCTGCAGGAGGAATTGCTGGCACGCAATCCTGCGTGGGTCGATCTCGCCGCATCGCCCGCACCGGATGGCGATGCCGATATCGAACGCGCGGATTTTTCAGCATTCGATGTTCCCGACTGCACGCAATGCGGCGGCCTGCTCAAGCCGGATGTTGTCTTCTTCGGCGAAAACGTGCCGCGCGAACGAGTCGATGCGGCGACACATCATCTGCAGCAGGCCGATGCGATGCTCGTGGTCGGCTCATCGCTGATGGTTTACTCGGGATTTCGCTTTGCCCAGATGGCAGCCCGGCTGGGCAAGTCAATCGCGGCGGTCAACCTCGGCACTACCCGCGCCGACGACCTGCTTACGCTCAAGGTTGAGGAATCCTGTGCGCAGGCGCTGGCGTTCCTGCTTGCGGGGCCGAGTGTCGGCAACCAGCGACTGGCGCATGGAATCAACCCTGCCATTCAGTGACACTCCACTTCAACCGGCTCTTGCCGACAATGCCTAACGATAAAGGAGTGCCGCTCATGTCGCATCGGTCACGCCCAATGCCATGGTTTTGCCTGATCCTCATAGGCCTGCCGTTACCGATCCTCGCCGCGACAATCGAGATCACTCCCGCCGACAACTATCGCAGTGCGATGCAAAACCTCGTCGCCGGCGATACGTTGATTCTGCATGGCGGCAACTATCCGCTGACGAGCTATTTCAACCTGATCCTCAACGGAACGGCCCAGGCACCCATCACCATTCGTGCCGCCGCTGGCGAGAACCCGGTCATCGCACAGAACAATGCGGCGCAGAATATCGTCAACATCAGCAATTCTTCTTTCCTGATACTCGAGGGAATCGAATTTACCGGAGGCTCGCGCGGTATCCGCCTGCAGGCAACCTCCGACTTCACGATGCGCAACTGCCATGTCCATCACACGGCGGCCAATGCGATCAGCGCGAACGACAGCGGCAGCGACTATGCGCGTCTGATTTTCGTGCACAACGAGATCGACCACGCCGGGGAGACTGCTGAGGGTTTCTACCTCGGTTGCCACGACATGAGCTGCCGCGTCCACGATTCACTGATCGCCAACAACTACATCCATCATCTGACCGGCCCAACCGTGAACCAGGGCGACGGCATCGAGATCAAGGCCGGCAGCTACGCCAACATCGTGCGCGACAACGTCATCCATGACACGGCTTATCCGGGCATCACCCTGTATCACACCAATGGCAATGGCGGTCCCAACCTGATCGAGCGCAACCTGATCTGGAACAGTGGCGACAACGGCATCCAGGTCACCGCCAATGCGGTCGTGCGCAACAATATCGTTCTCAGTGCCGCCAGCCATGGGATTGAGGCGCACGCTTTTGGCGCAGTAGGCGTCGGCAACCTGGTCATCGTCAACAACACCGTGCTCAAGGCCAGCGGTGATGCGATTCACTTCAACGGCGTCAACGGCAGCGTGCTGATCGCCAACAATGCGCTGTATGCGCAGAACGGTCACGCCGTGTATGCGGCCGGAACGACCGCCTTCGTCACGATGCTGGCCAATGCGGGCAAGGGAAGCCTGACCGGTGTCAGTGGTGGGTTCGACAGCTCCGGCAATATCACCACGGATTTCGCATTGGCAAACTATTCCGGTATACCGCCGATGGATCTGGTGCCGCCCGGTGGCCGACTGGCCGGCACGGCCGCGATTGCCCAACTTGCCATCGATGATTTCAACGGACGCACGCGCCAGCCACAGGCCGACATCGGCGCGTACCGCAGCAATCCGGCCGGCAATGACGGTTGGCCGTTGCAGGCAGGCTTCAAGAACACCGATTCGATCTTTGCCGACGGCTTCGAGCCCTGAAACCACGCGCCCGGCCCTCGGGAACGATTCGCTGGGATTGAAGGTCATCGGTGAAGGGGTGGAAACCGAAGTGCAGGCGGATTTCCTTCTGAAAAACGGAGTCCAGTTCGCCCAGGGCTGGCTGTTCCACAAGGCGATGCCCATCACGCGCTACGGATTGTCCTGCGTGCGCAAATCCCGATCACCGCTTTGGTCGACTGATGGTTCAGACTGTGCGTTCAAGTCCGGTCC
>JBDTCQ010000185.1:0-6367 GCA_039923515.1 Dokdonella sp. | reverse complement strand
GTCGTCGGCCACTTCGAGGACCAGATAGTCGGCCTTGAAGATTCCAAAGAAGCTGATTCGCCAATAGGCATTGGCGGTATCCGGTTGCACCAGACCTGTCGATGACAGCGTCTTGACCTTGTCCTTGGCATCAAACGATTTGCGATAGCGATAGACCGTGTCGACATTTCCATCCTTGTTGAGCGAGTAGACCTCCTCACTGGCGACGTCCCCACGCTCGCCGAAATAGTCAATCCGCCCGATCACATGCCAGACACCCATGTAGCGATGCAGATCGATCGACTCGGTCGATGCAAGTGCAGGGCCCCGGGCAGAGCCGGTTGCACAACTTGCCAACATCGCTGGCAGCAACAGTGTCACAAGCAACTGAAATGCACGACGCATCCGCGCTCTCCTTTGGTCACAAGCATCTGATTCTCCACCCGGGTACATGAAGGTGACGCAACGAAAACGCGGGCGCCCGGAATACCCGCTGGCATACGCTCCGCGCCCGCGCTAACCTCCCGCGCCTATGAATGAGCCTATCCGCAACGATTTCACCCTTGAACCCGAAGACGGCGAACGCCTGTCCAATCTGGTCGGGCCCCTTGACGAACACCTGCGTCAGATCGAGCTTCGCCTTGGCGTCGAGATTGCCAATCGTGGCAGCGTGTTTCGCGTGCTCGGCGATGAACGCCCGGTGCAACTGGCGAGCCGCGTGCTGCGCGATCTTTACGCCTTGACTGAAACCGAGATCCTGACTGCGCCGCAGATCAATCTGCACCTGCAGGAATCCGGCATCGAAGCGATTGCGATCGAAGCAGCCGAAGGCGTTCATGAAGTCGCCATCAAGGTCAAGCGCGGCATGGTCAAGGGCCGCGGCCCGAACCAAACGCGCTACCTGCACGCAATCGCGACACACGACATCAACTTCGGCATCGGCCCCGCGGGTACTGGCAAAACCTATCTGGCTGTGGCCATGGCCGTTGATGCGCTCAATGACAATCGCGCTCAGCGCCTGATCCTGGTGCGTCCGGCCGTCGAGGCTGGCGAGAAGCTCGGATTTCTTCCGGGCGATCTGACCCAGAAGGTTGATCCGTATTTGCGCCCGCTGTACGACGCGCTTTACGAAATGCTCGGCATTGAACGTGTCAGCAAGCTGATCGAACGCAACGTGATCGAGATTGCGCCGCTCGCCTACATGCGTGGGCGCACGCTCAATGATTCGTTCGTGATCCTCGACGAAGCGCAGAATACGACGGTCGAACAGATGAAGATGTTCCTGACCCGCATCGGTTTTGGTTCCATTGCCGTGGTCACCGGCGATGTGACCCAGACCGATTTGCCCCGCCACATCAAATCCGGTCTGCGCGATGCCACCGACGTGCTGCGCAATGTCGAGGGCATCAGCTTCACCTTCTTCAACTCGAAGGATGTCGTGCGGCATCCACTCGTGCAGCGCATCGTGCGTGCGTATGAGGCACGCGAGGACGAGCTTGAGAATGCCAAGGCGGAGCAGGCCAAGTGAGAGCAGCCTGCGCACGTCTGATCATGTTCGTTTGCTTGCTCGTTCCCCCACTTGCCTGGGCGCAAAGTCTCAGCGGCCCGGAAAGCATCGAGTACCACGCGCGACTCAATCGCACCCTGATCAGCAACACCGACAGCGGCACGATTCTCGCTCGGGCAGCGAATGGTACGTTGAGCCTTTTCTCTTCGGCACCGAACTCACCCTACGGAATCGAACTTCTTGCTGGCACCCTGTTTGTTCTGGATTCCGGCCACGTCAAAGGCTACGACATTGATACAGCGGCAGCGGTGATGGATCTTCCGATCGCGGGCGCCAACTTTCTCAATGGCGTCACCTCCAACGGCGTCGACACGCTTTACATCAGCGACTTCAACGCGAAGACAATCCGCTCTATCAATGTATCGAATCTGGCCGCTCCGATAGCAGACGCACCTATATCGACGGGAAGCTCGACACCCAATGGCCTGGCCTACGATCGCGCAGGAAACCGACTCCTCATCGCCACCTGGGGCAGCAACGCAAAAATTCTTGGTCTGAATCTGACGATAGGCGCGACTCCGGCGCCGCTTATCAATACCGCGTTGAACAATATCGACGGAATCACACTCGACTGCCACGGAGCGATTGTTGTCGCAGCGTGGAGTGGATGCGCCTCTGGCGGCTGTCTGCGCCGCTTTGATCCGCCATTCAACCTGTCCTCAACGGCTCACGTGATGGTTGATGGCCTGTCGAATCCAGCCGATATCGATTACGACTGGGTCAGCGCCGATATCGCCGTTCCGCAGTCCGGCAATAACACCGTGAGCTTTCATTCCAGCGGTTGCGAACCGGCCGTCTTCGCCAGCGATTTCGAACGCTGAGCACCGCCATGAAGTTGCACTTGCACCTCTCGCGATCCAGTGGGCTTTCTGCTCTTGGCATCCCGCAACGTGCAAGTTTTGAGGAATGGATCCAATCCACCTTGCAGACTGCACGCCACCGACGCAATAGCGAAATTTCGCTGCGAATCGTCGATGCCAAAGAAGGCAAATCGCTCAATCGGCAATATCGCGAACGCGATTACGCGACCAACGTGCTCTCATTCCCCGTCGAGTTGCCGCAGGGGGTCAGATCGCCCCTGCTCGGCGACCTCGTCATCTGCGCACCGGTCGTTGCCCGCGAAGGCCGCGAACAAGGCAAGCCTCTACGCAACCACTACGCCCACCTGACCATTCACGGCACCCTGCATCTGCTCGGCTATGATCACGAGAACGATCACGATGCCGAAGACATGGAAGCACTCGAGCGCAAGATCCTTGCCGTGCTCGGTGTCACTGATCCTTATGTCCAGCAATAGCGAGCTGGAAACCGTGGATCAATCGGCTGGGGGCACGCCGAAACCTCCTGCGAAGATCGCGTCGCCGTACGCGACAAGACTCATGCGAGTCGCCGGATTGCCAACCACGAAATTTCCAGCGACGAGAATGCGATTGTTCGGCTCGACCAGAATATCCGAGACGTACCCCCAGCCTGGATTTACAATGTCGGTGAACCAACTTGAGTCGATCAAGCCCGCTCCTGTCCCGGCAAAACGGGATAAGTAAGTGTGCGGCACCCCTGCCTCCCTGATGCTTCCCTGACCCGCATAAACGCTTCCGTCCGCTCCGATCGCAATAGCCGAAACGGGGCCAGTGACCAGCGGACTCCATTGGGCGTCCACGACTGCAGCAGCGCCCGTTTCGATGCGGACAAGGTTGGTCTGCGCGAACCCCTCGCCAAGCACAAAATCACCACCTACATAAAGGCGATGACTGGCATCGAGCGCAAGCGAATATGCCAAACCCGCGACCGGAAAAGCCCACTGGGGATCGACTTGACCGCTGCCGTCGGCGGAAATGCGGCGTACGCCACGGAACCCATTTTCGCCAACGGCTGCATACAAGTTGCGCGATGCGTCAAGAATCAAATCGCTGACCGTTCCCGTCTGCGGTACCCACGCCGAATCAACCTGCCAGTCGCCGGAACCCGATCGCACAATCTTGACCAGTGAGCGATGGGGGCCGCCTTGCTCCAATGCGAGGTCTCCGCCAACATAAAGATTGCCGTGGCCGTCATAGCGAAGAACATCGGCCCTACCCAGCGCGGGAAACGGTTGAGCGAGACCAGCGCCCGAACCCGAAATCCTGGCCATTCCATTCTGAACCTGACCTCCAATCGAGTTGAAATACCCGCCCACAAAAACATCGCCTTCCGCATCCACTTCAAGCGCGCCAATGTCAATGTCGGGAGACGGATCCCAGAGGGGGTCGAGCGTTCCATCGGGCTTCAGACGCAGCAGGTTGGAGCGCGGCTTTCCTCCAGCCCAATTGAACATGCCGCCAAGGATCGTGCCGCCATCGGGTTGGCGGGCGATTGCGACGACAGTCCCGGGATAACCCACCTCGAAGGTGGGCAGCACGCTGTTACCGCTTGCTGGAAGCAGGGCAAGATTGTACGAGGCGATCCCGGCCACGGACATGAACCATCCACCTACGGCGAGCGGGTACCCGGAGGCAACCTCCATCGGGGGAATACCAAAACCAGTGACATCATGTTGCCAATCCGGATCGACCGTGCCCGAGGCGACGTCGAACTTGCGCAATCCCGGTTGAAACGTCACAGGTAACGAAACAGGGTAAATGAAGGCAAACACTTTTCCATCCGCCACGTTGGAAAGTCTGCCCACGCGGCCACCTGCTTGCGGTCTCCACGCAGTGTCGATCGCGCCGTTGGATGCGAAAGGAATGCGAGCCAGATTGGCCTGCTCCTGGCCTCCGATCTGTGTGAATGCGCCACCAACGATCAAAGAATGGGTGCTCTGGTCGACGGACAGGGTGTCGACGCGGTCGGAGGGTTGCGGGTTCCATGTCGTATCGACTTCGCCGACCCCATCGGCCGACATTCTTAAAAGCCGCCATTGCCCGGCAACGGGAAAAAGGCTCGAACCCGCCACATAGAGATTGCCATCTCCGCCGAGTGCGATGTCATACACATCACCTCGCAGCTGCATTCCCCATTCGGTTGCCAGGACGCCGCTAGAGGAAATCTTGCGGACCGTTCCCGGCATAGCCGCATAGATTGCTGAGCCGTCTGCGCTGACGAGGAGCCTTTTCGGATAACCTCCGAGGGTATATAGACTGGCAGGCCAAAGTGGATCGACTTGGCCACCTGTGCCCGCCAGGATCCTTGAAATGTAATAGTGAACCTGCCCACCGATCTCGAAGAAATTTCCTCCCACATAGATATTTCCGGCCGCATCGACTGCGAGCGCTGTCACTGATCGATCGGGTTCCGGCCGCCAATCGGGATCGACTTCGCCGTTCGGGAGGATGCGGGCCAGATTCCGGCGCGGCTGCCCGTTGATGTAGCCGAAGTACCCACCCACGATCAGTGAGCCATCTGGAAGATAGGCGACCGCTCTGACGTCGCCGTCATGAAGCAGCTTTATATCCGGCGTATCGAGCAATTGGCTGTCGGGCGCTCTTGCCATGGCCATCGCCGAGAAAAACCCGAACAGCACGACGAGAGCAATCGTCCGCGCTCGTCTCGATAATTTCGATTGATGCATGACCATTTCCCTGATGTGCACATGCGCGCCGATGCGCGGATGGCCCAAGAGTATATCAAGTCATTTTACCAGGCGGTCACGCAGGCGTCTGACGCCGGCCTTCACCTGCAGATCCGCGCGTGAGTTTGCAGCTTCGAGGTGATCGAGCAGCGACGTGGCTTGCAGCGGCTTGTCATTCATGATGTGCCACTGTGCAAGTGCGAGTTTGGCATAGGATGGCGCCACTGCATCGGGATCGTCCTTCGTGTTCCAACCAGCGATCGCATCATTGAGCAGTCGGCGCACTTCGGCATCGGCCACACCACTATCGAGCAACGTCTGAGCGAGCACGGTCATCGCAACGAGTGAACGCGGATCATCTGAGCCGTAGCGCTGCGGAAATTCAGGGAGCAACTCCCGAAGCTTTTCGATAGATTGTTGGTAGTCGCCCGAGCGCGCCTGATGACGCGCAAGCTGGAATCCAGCTTCAAGCGCCTCACCGCTGCTTGGACCGTCAAGCGCTTCGGCATCCGCCAACGCGCGCTCGAACACGACCCCGGCTTCGACGTGGCTACCCGCGTCGTCGAGAATGACGCCTTGGCGCATCAGGAAAACCGTGCCGAACTGGCTGGATTCGCCCTTTAGCTCGCGCGTGATTTTCAGCCCCTCTCCCGCAAGCACGAATGCCTGAGAAAAATCACCTTGTGCCGCACGCAACTGAGCCAATCGGCTTAGCGACATCGCCAGAATCAAAGGGAAGTCACCCTTCCGGCGATCCGCAGTTGACCGTTCGCAGAACTGCGCAGCCTCCGCCCATTTCCCGCGACGGGTGAGAATGATGCATAAATTTCCAAGTGCCGGTTCGAAGCGATTTTCTCGATTCGCTTGCAGCGGCTCGTTCATCGCATAGGTCTTGCGTGCGGCGTCTTCCGCGGCGGCCAGATTCCCGCCTCGATTAAGTGCGAGCGAAAGCACCATCCACGCATTGGCGATTTCCTGTGAGCCGACCGGCGTGAGACGCTCAGCCAGCATGAGCGATTTGCGAGCCGCAGCCTCCGCGTCACTGGCGGGAAACTGACCGTTGGCCATCGCATTCGCCATCGCTTCAAGGCACCGCGCCGCATCAAGCGGCTGATCGATGGCCGGATCGAGATAGATGTCAGCCGCCTCGCGCAACATGGCGACCCCTTTTACATTGTCATTCATGTGCCGATAGGCGCTGCCGACCGCCTCGAGTAGTCGCGCGCGGATGCGGGGCTGGTCGGCCAATTCGGAATCGATGCGTTCGGCACCCG
>JBDTCQ010000184.1:0-7873 GCA_039923515.1 Dokdonella sp. | reverse complement strand
TCTTCAACCGGCTGACTGGCGCCGTCATTGCATCGCCCGAGCTCTGCATCAGGGGCACCAGCTTGGTTGTGGCGTCCTTGGCCAGTCCGAAATAGCCTGCACTCGATACATTGACGGTTTCGAGGTTGGCAGTGACGACATCTTGGCGATTGAGATCGGCGGCCGTCAGGCCGATGATTCCCGGATGATGCACGGGCGCAACGCCCTGACCGACGCTGACGGCAACCGCGCGCGAACGATCAAGGACGATGGCCTTCGCGTCGTAATCGATGCCCCAAGCCTTGAAGAGTTTGGGCAGATCCGAGGAATGATCAGCGAACATTGCCGCCTGCGGGTTTTCCGGATCGGCACCGCTGGTATCTAGTTCGGCATCGGGATCGACGAACACCAGCAAATGTCCGCCGCGCAGGACAAACTGGTCGATCGCGTACTGCGCCTCATCGGAAAGCTGCTTCGGATGCACGAGCACGAGCACGCTGATGTCGGGATCAATGCTCTTGATGCCGCCGGGATTGAGATCACGCACATCGAAGGATTGCGCGAGCTGCTGCTGGATCGCCCAGGGATCACGCATCTGCCGGGTTGCCGGATCAAAGCCGACACTCATTGGCAGACTCGATACGAGTCCGACCACGGGCTTCTTCGGCGTGGCCAGGTCATGGATCAGCTTGGCCACGTCGTACTCGAGGAAGGCTTCCTTGTCCGCCTGGAAGAACGGAATCACTGATTGGCCATTGGTCGAATTGGTGCCGGCCAGACCGAGGAAAACAGTCTCGCCACCGGCCGTGACCGGAACCGCCTGCAGGCCATAGGTCGTAGCGCGATCCTCATCCTCCGAGAACGGCAGCGGATCGATCACCTCGAGATGGATGTTTCCCTTTGAGCGTGCGGCCATTTCCTCCAGCAACTCACGCACGCGGGTGGCATAGGTGCGCAGTTGCGGGACGTTCTGACTGCCCTTGTCGGAGTAGAACAGATACAGATTGATTGGTTCATCGAGCTTGGACAGGATTTCCTTGGTGCCGCTCGACAAGGTGTACAAGTTGTTCTGGGTAAGATCGACGCGCGCGCCACGGAACAGCACGTTGACGACCAGCATGAGACCGATGAACAGCACGATCAGGATGACCAGTGCGCCGCCGGAAAGAGTCTTTCGATTGGATGTCATGGTCAGGCTTCCTCAGTCGGCTTTTTTCAGGTCGATCACGATCGCGCTGGCGTACAGCCAGAAGCCGATCATCAGGATGAAATAGAGCAGATCGCGAAGATCGATCACGCCCTTGCTGATCGAGGAGAAGTGGGTGAGGAAACTCAGGCTGGCGATTGCATCGACCAGCATCTGTGGAGCCCATGAGCGGAATGCATCGAGGACCAGCGGGAAACCCGCCATGACCAGCAGAAAGCAGACGACGACGGTGAGAATGAAGGCGACCACCTGGTTTCGCGTCGCCGCCGAGATGCACGAGCCGATGGCCAGAAACGCGCCGGCCATCAGCCACGCTCCCAGATAGCTGGCGAAGATCACGCCGTTGTCGGGATCACCGAGATAGTTGACCGTGATCCACAGCGGAAAGGTCAGGGCCAGTGCAATGCCGATGAAGAGCCAAGCCGCAAGGAACTTGCCCATCACCGCCTGCCACATGGTGATCGGCAGCGTCAGCAGCAGTTCGATCGTGCCGCTCTTGCGCTCTTCCGACCACAAGCGCATCGACACCGCCGGCACGAGGAACAGATACAACCACGGCAAAAAACTGAAGAACGGCAGCAGATCGGCCTGGCCGCGCTCGTAAAAGTTGCCGAGATAGAAAGTGAACGCGCTCGAGAGGACAAGGAAGATCACGATGAAGACATAGGCGACCGGCGTCGCGAAATAACTGCGCAGCTCGCGCTTGCAGACGGTGGTGATTGCACTCATGCCTGCGCCTCCTCTGCCCTGCCCTGGGTGATCGTGCGGAACACCTCATCGAGTCGACCGCCTTCAAGAGCGAGTTCGCGCACAACGATATTGCGCTCCTGCAAAACCTGGTTGACCGCGACGAAGATCTGCTTGCCCGGCTTCGGGAAGGCAGTGATGCGGCCATCCTGCGCATCGACTTCGATCGCGGCGACATCGGCCACGCGCGACAACGCTTCCTTGGCCGCCTTGATGTCCGTGGCGGTCAGGGACACCGCCTGGTAATAACGCGAACGCGCTTCGAGTTCGGCCGGCGACGCATCGGCGAGCACGCGACCTTTGGCAATGATGATCGCGCGACTGCACACGGCGTGGACTTCTTCGAGCACATGGGTCGAGACGATGATGGTCTTGTCACGCGCCATCGCATTGATCAGGGTGCGCACCTCGTGTTTCTGGTTTGGATCGAGACCATCGGTCGGCTCATCGAGGATGAGCACCTTGGGATCATGCAGGATCGCCTGGGCCAGACCGACACGGCGCTTGAAGCCTTTCGAGAGGGTTTCAATTGGTTGTTCCAGCACGCCATCAAGGTTGAGTCGGCCAACCGCATCATCGAAGCGCTTGCTGCGCGCGTTGGCCGGGATGTTGCGTACATCGGCGATGAAGCCGAGAAATTGGCGCACGCTCATGTCACCGTAGCTGGGCGCACCTTCGGGCAGATAGCCAACCACACGCTTGGCCTCAATCGGCTGGGTCTCGACATCAAAGCCACAGACTTTTGCGCTGCCTGAAGTTGGCGCGAGAAAGCCCGCGATCATCTTCATCGTGGTCGACTTGCCGGCACCATTCGGGCCGAGGAAGCCGAGCACCTGACCAGGCTCCACCTTGAAGCTGATGCCATCGACGGCGACCAGATCGCCGTAGCGTTTTCCAAGAGCATGGGTTTCTATCATCTCGAATCACCCTGAAGTCCAAAGTCATGCAGGCTTCGCCGGATACGACGACGCCGTCGTTCATCGCGGCAATCCCGGCCCATTGGCACCCACCGGGGCAGGAAACCGGGCGGATCGGGCGTCGGGGATTGCGAGCGACCCGCAATGTACCCTAGCGGGAAGTAAAAAGTTCCCCGGCGCAGGCAATCAGCACGCTTTTTGTAGGGAGCCGGTCGCGCTGCCCAGATTTTTGCAGGAAGCGGCTTCAGCCGCGATGCTGTGGTTGTGATGCAAGGAAAAAGCATCGGGCCAGAGGGCCACTCCTGCGGAAGCCGAGCCAACGACACAGCTTTCTTTGGCAGCCCTCGCGTTGCTGGTCCTTTGTTGGCCTGAAGCCCCCTCTGAAGGGCATAAGGGCATCACGGCTGAAGCCACTCCCTCCACGGCAGGACACCCCGCAAGCTCCACGTCAGAGCGTGCTGGGAGGCGGATAGCAACGGCCCGGACGCACCGGACGAAAACACGGCGCATCGCTGAAGAACGACTCGCTGACGGAATCGGCATGCCAGCCCGGAATGCCCGAGAGCGGCAACGGGCGCAGGTTCTGCGGATCGGCCAGTACGCGGCCGCCGGCAATCAAACCGGCCACGCACGCGTCGATTTCACGCCGACCCAAAACGGCATCCAGGTGCAAGTCATCGATGCGTGCGGCGTCCGTCATCAGCACGATGCACTTGGCGGTCAGCAAGCGCTCTGGATGCAAGGCCAGCTCAAGGATGGCGTGGCCGAAAATTTGCACACCGATACGCTCGCCCCAGGCCGCGCGCTCGCGCCAGAACAAGCCATGCCAGTCATGTTGGTTCCACAACGCGATGAGGCTCGGATCGCAGCACAGGATGACCGCACCGGCCTCGTCGAAATGGGTCATCGCACATTGCGCGCGGGTCCGAGCGCGCGGCCCGATGTGTGCGATGTCCGCGCATTGCGCCACATTCAACGCGTGCTTGATGCGTGGATACCGCAGCCAGACCAGGGCATTCAGCAAGTCATGCCAATTCTGCTCACGCGTCGCCAGGCAACCAAGACGGATGCGCTCTTCGTAATGCAGACCATCGGCCAGCAAGTCGATCGTTTGTGCGACAAAGCATGGCCGCTCGATGGCATCCTCGCTCTGCATCTTTTCGCGCAGATCCTCCAGTTGCTTCAGAGTCGGCCAGGCCTGCGGCACGGACAACGCGGCCAATTCCCCTGCCCAGTCGGACAGCGGTGGCAGCTCGAATACCGAGGCAGTGACTGATTCAATGGAAGGAGCGACAAGGCGCAAGCGTGGCATGACCGATTCTGGGGATTGAATGCGCCTGTCCCGCTTGATCGACCCGCAACGGGCATGTCACGCCGGCGAATGATAGCCGGCAGCGGCGAATGCTGCCCGGACACCGGAAGATGTAGATACCCGCCGCTGGGACGGGTCGACGCCCCGACAGCACTCGGCAGTCACGCAAACGCGCTAGCATTCGCAGTTGCCGTGCGCGACGGAGATTGGCGCGGATGATCCGGGGGTGGTGCATGAGCGGGACGAGGGTGCCTGCGTTCCTGTTTGCCAGTTTGCTCGGCATGGCGAACGGGCATGTTGTGGCCGCAGCAGAGGCGTCGATGGCGACAGCGGGATCGGACGCCAGCCTGATCGAACTCGCCTCAATTGCCGGACAGGCTTTCAAGCCCGCCAGACTGCTGGTTTCCAGTCTGGCCGGGATCGATGCCGAGCTGGCCCTGGCGACCGCGGAAGCCCATCTTATGCAGGCCCTGCACGCCGTCGAGCACGCACGTCTGGCTTGGCACGATGTTACCCGACTCGCGCGGCAGGCCGGCAACGCAAGCGCGCACATGCGCGCGCTCGAGCAGCAGGCGGAGATGACCTTGCTGCTCAGCGACTACGCAGGGGCACGCACCCTGGCCGAGACCCTGTTGGCACTGGCCAAAAGCAATCACTCGAAGATTTTCGAAGCTTCCGCCCGCGGCTATTTCGGAGTCGTCGCGCGACGGCGCGGCAATCTCGATGGGGCGCTTGAAAACTACACCGCATCCATTGCCATGCTGCGCGAAAGCGGCGACGAATTCCGCCTGGCCCTGATGACGGGCAATCTGGGCACCGTGTACCGCGATCGGGGAGACTTTGCGCGCGCCCTCGAGTTGCAACTGGAAGCGCTGAACATCCGCGAGCGCATCGGTGACTACCTCGAAACCAGCCTGCGCAATATTGCCCTGCTCTATCGCGAGCTCGAGGATACCGATACCGCGCGCAGTTATTTCGAGCGCGCGCTCGTCACAGTGGATCGCCGAGCCAGTCCCGAGCGATACGCCTCGATCATCGGCAGCTATGCAAGCCTGCTCAATGACGTCGGCGACCACGCCGCGGCCCTGACCGCGGCGAATGAGGCGCTGGCCATCGACACCGGTCTCGGCAACCGCTCAAACCAGGGGCTTGAACGTCTTGAAGTCGGCCGAGCCCTGCACGGGCTCGGGCAAGACATCGAGGCCACCGAGCAACTTGAATCCGCTCTCGACCTCGGACGCCAGCTCGGCCAGCACGAGATTGTCGCCCGCGCCTTGCTCAGCCTTGCCGAAATCAATCAACTCCAGCACCACACACTGCGTGCCCGCGGCATGATCGACGAGGCCATTGCCGGACTCGAAGCGGCTTTGCTGCGTCCTCAGCTCGCGCGGGCGTATGCCTTGCGCGAAAAAATCGCGATCGCCGATCACGATCCGGAAGCCGCGCTGCGATTCCTGCGCTTGTATTCCGAACAACGTGAAATGCTCATCGGCACGCGGGCCAGTCGCCAACTCGGCGATCTGCAGGCCCGCCACGCACGCGCCGAGGCCGACAAGGATCTCGCCCTGCTGCAGAAGGACAATGAACTGCAGTCCGCACGGCTCGGCAAGCAGGATCTTGAACGGCAACTCGGGCTGGTTGGAATGGTCGGCCTGGTGCTGGCTTTGCTGTTGATAACGTGGCGCTTTTACGGCATCCGTCAACTCAACTCGACCTTGCGCATGAAAAATATCGAGATCGATGCAAAGAGCCGGGCACTGGCAAATGCCAACCTCGCCCTGGAACAGCGCGCCTGCGAACTCTATCGCGCCGCCATCAGCGATCCACTGACCGGCGTGCATAACCGGTCACACCTGCGTGAGCTGATCGAGAAGCGGATTGCCCATTGTCTGCGGACGAAAATCCCATTGGCCGTGCTGATGATCGATTTCGACCATTTCAAGCAGATCAATGATCAGCTCGGTCATCTGCACGGTGACCGTGTGCTGCTCGCCGGGGTCGCCAGCATCCGCCGGTGTTTGAACGCCGATGACATCCTCGGCCGCTTCGGTGGCGAGGAATTCGTCATCGTCCTTGAAGGCGATCGTGCCGATTCGGCATGGCAGATTGCCAACACGGTGCGCTCGCAGGTGCAGCGTTCGCTGGCTGAGATGGACACCCGGGACATCGCGGTTACCGTGAGCATCGGGCTTGCCCGACTGGCGGATCTCGGCGAGCCTGCGCATGCGACGGTCGACGCATTGCTCGATGCCGGCGATCGCGCCATGTACCAAGCCAAGGCGGCCGGGCGCAACCGGGTTGCCCAATTTGCCAGCGAACCATCGAGCCAGGGAGACATTGCCAATGTCTGAGTATCTCAAGATCAACAGCAGCGGAATGCAGTGCATCGGCGCCTATCGCGCACATCCGGTCGGCCCGTCGAAAGGTGGCATTGTCGTCATCCAGGAGATTTTCGGCGTCAACGCCCATATCCGTGATGTCGTCGACCGCTTCGCCGAAGCGGGTTACGTGGCGATTGCACCGGCATTTTTCGATCATGTCGAAAGCGATGTCGAACTCGATTACGACAAAACCGGAATTGCACGCGGCGTGACCCTGGTCGCCGAACTCGATATCGATCAGGTCATGGCCGACGTCGGCAGCGCGGCGGATTCGATCAGCTCAGCCGGGAAAATCGGCGTGGTCGGTTATTGCTGGGGTGGCACGATCGCGATGCTGGCGGCGAGTCGGCTCGGACTGCCCGGGGTCAGCTACTACGGCGCGCGCAACGTGGCCTGGTTGCATGAAACGTTCCGCGCACCACTGCAGTTTCATTTCGGCTCAAAAGACAAATCCATACCGAAAGAAGCGATCGAACGCCACCGCCAGTGTTTGCCCGATGCCGAAATCTTTGTCTATCCTGCGGGCCACGGCTTCAACTGCGACCCACGCCATGACTTTGATCCGCAAAGCGCCGCGCTGGCGCGCGAGCGAACAATGGCATTCTTCGCAAAACACCTCGGAGAGCCTTCATGAAACCCGAGCATTTCGAACTCGATCCGCGCCTTGCCGGCGACTCGCATCCGCTCTGCCGGTTCGAGCTATGCGACCTGCGCCTGATGGATGATGCCAACTATCCGTGGCTGATTCTGGTGCCACGAGTGATCGCTGTCCGTGACCTGATCGATCTCGACCATCAGCAACGGCATCGGCTCAGCGACGAAACCGACCGCGCTGGCCGCCTGCTCCGCCATGCATTTCATCCGCACAAGCTCAACGTCGCCGCACTCGGCAATGTGGTCGCCCAGTTGCATGTGCATGTGATCGCACGCTTCGAGGATGACCCGGCCTGGCCAGCACCGGTTTGGGGTCGCGTCGAAGCGTGTGCGTATTCGCCAGAGGCACTGATCGAACGGACTCGTTTGCTGCAGCGATTGCTGCAAGCGTGAGCCCGCCCTTCACGATCGAAGCACTCGGTGAGGATGCCTTGTTGCTGCGCTTCGGCGATGCCATCGATCCCGCCATCAACCGCCGCGTGCATGCGTGCGCCGCGCGTCTGGCCAACAACCGACCGGAATGGTTGATCGATATCGTTCCGGCGTTTGCAACCCTCGCGCTGTGCATCGATTTGGATGCATTTTCCGGTTCGCAGGAGCCGCTCGCCGACGTGCTCCATTGGCTGCAGTCATTTGATCTGGGCAGTTGCGTCGTCGATGGCAGCGCAAGCGGCCG